>JAPLHL010000212.1 GCA_026389655.1 Chloroflexota bacterium | reverse complement strand
ATAATGCCCTATAAATACTCTGTGGGTTCGCTGGCGAGCAAATTTTTCATCGACCTCAGAGATAAGAAAAAAATCACTGCGGCCAAGTGCCCAAAATGTGGTTTCGTTAACTTCCCGCCCAGGTCAGTTTGCCCCAAGTGCTTCAGCAAAATTGAAGACCTGGTTGAATTGCCCGGAACCGGGACTCTGGTAACCTTTACCCAGGTCCATTACGATTCAGCTGTACAGGCGGTCAAGCCTCCTTACGCAATAGGCGTGATAAAAATGGATGGAGCCGATACATCAATGGTCCATTTCCTGGGGGATGTAGATTTCAAGAGTTTAAAGGCGGGAATGAAGCTTGAGCCGGTTTTCGCCGAAAAGCGGAATGCCAATATTCTTGATATAAAGTACTTCAAACCTGCGGGGAAATAGCGTTTCCGGCCCAGGGTAGTTGCAAACAAGGACTAAGTTAAGTATTTAAGTCGGTGATGGATTCATAAGCATGAAAATAAGGAGGGGATCTTGAGTACAAAAGTCATTATTGCAGCGGCAATGGCAGGTTCGGCTACGTTCAAAGCGAACAATCCGGCAGTACCCTATTCACCCCAGGAGTTTGCCGACGAGGCGGAGAAGTGCTTCAAAGCAGGTGCGGCTATGCTGCATATTCATGCGCGTGATGAAGCCATGGGTGGCCTGCATACATCGGTAGTTGAAAAAGTTAAGGCGGTCTATGATGCAATCAAGAAGCGCGTGCCGGACATTATAATTCAAGTTACTTCATCTGTTGGTTCACCGTGTCCGGTGGGTCCTTTCCCGGAATCAGATTGTGTAAATTTGATTAATCAGTTGATTAAGTTGAACATGGAAGCCAGGATAAGGTCAATCAAAGCGCTTAAACCGGAGAGTGCTTCACTCAATACCAATACCATGAACTTCAGCGTTTTGGACCGTAAGACCGGGCAGATAGTAATCGACAACGTTTTCGTTAACTCTTTTGGGATGCTGCAGGATTTCGGCAAAGCCATGGAGGAAATAGGCTGCAGGCCCGAAGCCGAGCTTTATGATATAGGCGGCCTGGATAACTGGCTGCTGATAGCGAAGCAGGGATTCTTCAAGAAGCCTTACAATTTTAACTTCGTTTGGGGTGTGGCTGGCGGGCAAAAATTCAGGCCTGACGCCTTCACGGCAATGGTACATGCTTTACCGCCTGACTCCAACTTCACCACTTGCGCTGTAGGTACAGAGCAGTACCCGGCCATTATGCAATCATGCCTGATGGGCGGCCACATGCGCGTAGGTCTCGAGGACAATACCAGATTACCTAATGGTGACTTAGCCAAGGGCAGCTACGAGCAGGTTGAAGTTGCAGTTAAAATCGCCTCCTGTTTAGGCAGGGAACCGGCAACCCCGGATGAAGCCCGGGCCATATTGGGTATAAAGAAACGCTAGATCATTGGAATTATTAAAAGAATTATTACCCCTTGCTTTGTTGTTTTAACAAGCAATAGTTTAAATATGGGGTTATTGCAAAGACCTGATTAAGGTTGTTAACGGGTTGGGGGATTTAGTAGCGATACTAAATCCCCCAGTGTTACGTAAGGGAGGGCAGCTTTGCTGCCCTCCCTAAATTATAATTCCAGGTAATTCTTAAACTGGCTATGAGTGCCATGAGACCTCTGCCTTAACCGGTATGGTCATGGAATCATAAAAATAACTAAAGGAGAGTATCTTGAGTTCAAAAGTAATTATTACGGCGGCGTTGGCAGGCGGAGGTACATTTAAAGCGAATAATCCGGCGGTACCCTATTCCCCCAAAGAGTTTGCCGATGAGGCGGAGAAATGCTTCAAGGCAGGCGCTTCCATGTTGCATATCCATGCCCGTGATGAAGCCAAGGGCGGCGCCCAAACGTCCGAAGTTGCTAAAGTGAAGGCAGTTTACGATGCAATCAAACAGCGTGTACCCGATATAATAATTCAAGTCACTTCATCGGTTGGAACGCCTTGTCCGGTTGGCCCATTCCCGGCGGAATCAGATTGCGTAACTCTGATTAATCAGTTGATTAAGTTGAATATGGAAGCCAGGCTGAGGCCGATCAAGGCGATAAAACCGGAAAGTGGTTCTCTTAATACGAATTCTATGAATTTCAGCGTTATGGACCGTAAGACCGGGCAGATAATATACGATAACGTCTTAGAAATGGGCTGCAGACCGGAAGCCGAAATATATGATATGGGTGGTCTGGATAATTGGCTGCTTATATTTAAGCAGGGCTTCTTTAAAAAACCTTATAACTTCAATTTTGTCTGGGGTGTGGCTGGAGGACAAAAGTTCAGGCCGGGTGCCTTTGCGGAACTTGTGCATGCCTTGCCTGCTGATTCCAACTTCACTACCTGCGGAGTGGGCATAGAACAGTTCCCGGCGATCATGCAGTCATGCCTGATGGGCGGTCATATGCGCGTAGGGCTTGAAGATAACACCAGGCTGCCAAATGGTGAGCTGGCCAAAGGTAGCTATGAACAGGTTGAGTTAGCTGTTAAAATCGCTTCCTGCATCGGCAGGGAACCAGCTACGCCGGCTGAAGCCAGGAAAATACTCGGCATAGTTAGATAAGGTTTACGATACTAAGTTTGTATCTTGTGAGTTGCAGGCATCATAATAGTTATTGCAGAGGAGGCGCTAAATGAATTCTCAAAATGCTACTGATTCATATCAGGAATTGGCTGGTAAATTCGGCTATCCACAGTCGAAATATCTGCCTATGATATTAAAGAAAGTTGCGTCGCCCGAGCAGGCCAAAATGATGCTGCAACTTACAGCTACAAATGAACAAATAGCTGAAAGCCTGCATATGGACAAGCAAAAAGTCGAGGATGCCATGCAGGAGTTGTTTCAGAAAGGAGTTGCTTTCCCGACAAGCAAAGGCTGGAGGTTGGGGAGGATGATCGATGCGCTTCATGATATGACCCTGACCAACACCAAGTATTGGGATTCTTATGGTGGCAATGAATATGGCGACCTCTGGAGGAAATTTGAGGAGGAAGAATGGTTTCCCAGTCTTCTTCAGTATGTATCAATGCGTGGGATTCCGGTGACACGGACGGTACCAGCGTGGCACGCTGTGGCAGATAACCCCGGGCTGATGCCCGAGGAGGATATCAGGGCCATCTTTAAGTCGGCCACGACCATAGTTTCAGTTCCCTGTCCCTGTCGAAGAGAGATTTATGACAGGCAATGCGGTTCTCCTGATGAGATGTGCTTTTCTCTCGGCAGGTCAGCTGAGTATAACCTGAAGCGCGGTGTAGGCAGGAAGCTTACATATGATGAAGCAATAAAGATGATCGGTGAATGCCAGAAGCACAATGCAGTAACGCAAGTGCCGAATTCGAGGGTGACCAATCAAATTGTCTGCAACTGCCATAGCTGCTGCTGCGTGGGATTCCGTTCTGCCAGGCAGTTGGGATTTTCACAGACTGCGTTTGCTGCCAGCCGGTATGTGGCCAAAGTGGTGGATACAGTTAAGTGCAGTGCATGTCAGAAATGTGTGGAGACCTGCCAGTTCGAAGCTGTGGAGATGAAAAAATACCCCGATATAGTAAAGTGGAAGGCCTATATTAACACAGACAAATGCTTAGGCTGCGGAAATTGTGTAATCAAATGTAATAAAAAGGCTGTCGTTCTCGAGTTGGTCAGGCCTCCGGAACACATCCCGCAGGAATTGACCGATATGTACGCGTATGACGATGCCAATAAAAAGAAGCAGTGAAGTAAAGCATCACCGGCCCGGGGGGTTTAGGATCTTCACGGAATCGCCCACTCTCGCACCGAGCAGGGCAGCGGCGCTGCCCTCCTTGAATGATAACTCAAGGTAGTCGTTGCTGCCTATTAATGCCATCAACCCTTTACCTTGAGCATAGTAGCTGCTGGTATTATCGATCCTCTGGTTTCTTATCTCCACACCGGCCCCGCCTGGAGGGATGTCACGGCTCTTCAGGTTAGTTATAAGATTGCCGAACCTGTCTATGTGAATTATCTGCCCTATGCTGTGACCGGTTGCATCCTTGAATGGAACAGGAATGGCGAAGGCATTCAGACTATCTACAGGCTCACCAAATTCCCGGAAAGGAATGTCCAGGGACAGGTGTGCAGCAACCGGGGCAAAAATATCCCGGCCGTGAAAGGTGGAGCTGACCGGGTGACGCCAGTACTCCTTGTTTGTAATTGAGACAGCTTCGCATCCCTCTGGCATTACCCGCCTGGCGACCTGGTCCGAGACCGGATAGCTATGAGCGGCCGTTGTATCGGAAAGCTCGTGTAAAATGTAGCTGAGGACGCCGTTATCAGGAGTAACAAATAATGCGGATGGGGTTTTCAGGATTACTGCACGGCGGTGACCGCCGACGCCCGGGTCAACCACTACGATATGAACAGTACCTTCCGGGAAATAATGCCATGCAGTATGAAGAATAAAAGAAGCTTGTCTAATGGATTGCGGTTCAATAGCATGTGAAATATCAACAATTTTAGCCTGCGGATTAACGCTGAATATAGCGCCTTTCATGCTTGCTACATAACTATCGCTCGTACCGAAATCGGTCGTCAGCGTGATGACCCGCGACATGTCGCCTTTTCCTCTATGTAGAACTGACTCTGACTATGACCACGGAAAGTACTATGAAAATGACCGCAAGTACGATGGTCACCTGGAAGAGAGTTTTCTCCACCCCGCGTCTGGTCCGGTAAACGCCGTCAGACTGGCCGAAGATACCTCCCAGTCCCCCGCCTTTCACCTGCAAAGCCAGAACAGCTATGAGCGCCACCGCTATAACTATCTGGGCAATGGTTAAATAAATTGGCATATCAATTTCCTCCGAGCTTATCAACGATTATCTGCCTGACTACTGCCGGATTGGCTTTTCCTCTTGAGGCCTTCATGACCTGCCCGATAAGGAATGTAAGTGAAGCTTCCTTCCCAGCCCTATAGTCGGTAACCGCCTTTTCATTATCTGCAATTATTTTATCTATTATTATACCAAGTTCTCCGCTGTCGCTGATTTGTATCAGGCCCTGCTCCTTTACCACTGCGCTCAAGCGCATGTCTGTTTTGAATGTAACTTCGAACGCTTTCTTTGCCAGTGGGCCGCTCAAAATACCTTTTTCCATCAGTTCGAGCAGTTCAACCAGGTCATGCGGTTTTACCTTGGAATCCTCGATCCGCATGTTATCCAAATTTAGTAAACGGGTAAAGTCACCCAGGATCCAGTTACTTATGCCCTTGGCCTTTTTCTGAATGTCCGCCTCGGTGCCCTTTCCGGTGGCCAACTTAACACACTCTTCAAAATAATCGGCAAGCGGTTTGGTATCGGTAAGCAGCTCTGCATCATAAGGTGTAAGGTTATACTGTGTCACGAACCTGTCGAATTTGGTTTCCGGCAGTTCGGGTAAACCAGCCTTGAGTTTATCAACCATTTGCCTGCTGAAAGCCAGCGGAGGCAGGTCGGGTTCGGGAAAATACCTGTAATCGTGCGCATATTCCTTGCTGCGCTGACTGACTGTTATTCCCTTTTCGTCCACCCAACCTCTTGTTTCCTGAGCGATTCTTTCACCTGAAACCATTGCTTCCCTCTGGCGTAGCGCTTCATACTCCAGTGCGCGGTACACAGCGCGGAAGCTGTTCATATTCTTGACTTCGACCTTTGCCAGGTACTCTTTAGTTCCCACGGGGCGTATGCTGATATTGGCATCGCAACGGAAGCTGCCTTCCTCCATGTTGCCGGTTGATACCCCCAGGTACTGCAGTATGGCCCTCAGTTTGACCAGGTAAAGCCTTGCTTCTTCCGGCGAACCCATATCAGGCTCACTTACGATTTCCATAAGAGGCATGCCGGCCCGGTTGATGTCCACCAGGCTATAGCTTTCGCCCTCCAGGGAGCTGCGGTGCGTTAGTTTGGCAACGTCCTCTTCCATGTGGACACGGGTAATACCGATCTTCTTTTTCTTTCCGTCAATATCGATGACCAGGTATCCGTTAATGCCCATCGGCATGTCATACTGTGATATCTGGTAGCCTTTCATAAGGTCGGGATACGGGTAGTTCTTGCGGTCGAATTTGGCATGATCGGGAATTGTGCAGTTTAACGCCAGCGCGGTCATGAGGCTGTATTCAATTGCACGCTCATTGACCGTTGGAAGCACGCCCGGCATGCCCATGCACACCTGGCATACGTGTGTATTCGGTGGCGCGCTCGCATAATCTGTACTGCACGAGCAGTACATTTTGCTTTTCGTCAGAAGCTGGGAATGTACTTCCAGGCCGATAATTGTCTCGTATTCCACGACGTCGGATAGTATAGCAGTATCGCATGGTCTCGGCAAACCTTTGACATATAGAAAAGAAAGTTATTTAAATATAACAATTATTGAAAGACAATATTTATAAGATATAGTGAATATCAAGGTTTGCGTTTGCAGTATCTGAATAATATTATATTAGGATATTGTCAGGAATGGATATGAAGAAATGTACGAAAAAATACTTCTGCCTTTAGACGGCTCGGAATTGGCCGAAGAAGCCCTGCCCTATGCTGAAAAACTGGCTGGAAGGTTAGGCTCTGAGATTATCCTTACGCATGTTAGTGAGTTAGATACAGATCCTCATGAAGATAAGCACCGAAGCTATCTTCAGAAGATGGTTGAAGTAACAAAAGAGGGGGCAAGCACATACCATGACAAACCGGGAAATGGTCCAACCATCGAAGTAAAATCGGTAATTCTCTCCGGGCAGCCGGCAGAGAAGATTGTGGAGTATGCCGAGAATGAGAACATAGGACTAATTGTTATGGCTACTCACGGTCAATCAGGCATTCAACGTTGGGCCATTGGAAGTGTAGCTGATAAGGTAGTGAGGGCTACCACCAGGCCTGTTATACTCATCAGGGCTAAGAGTGCCAGACCTGACGTAAGAGTAAAAGGAATATTGAATAAAGTGCTGGTCCCTCTGGATGGTTCTAAAGAGGGTGAGGCGATAATCCCTTATATCGAAGAACTTGCATCCAGGTTTAAGCTCAAAGTTATTCTAATTCAGATACTGCCAAATGGCTATGATGCTGGATATCTGTATATTCCATTGTCTGAAAAGCAGATGGAGTCGGATAGGGCTCACGCCATTGACTATCTTAACAATATAGGGGCCCGGCTAAAAGAAAAAGGTATAGTTGTTGAAGAAGGATTGGGTATTGGTAGCAGATCTGGCAATATGGCTGAACAGATTATTCAGTTTGCTGACGAAGCCCAGGTGGAATTTTTGGCTATGACAACACATGGACGTTCTGGTGTAGGACGATGGGCCTTTGGCAGTGTTGCCGAAAGAGTCTTGCAATCAGGGAATACTCCTCTTTTACTGGTGAGATCCACGGAAGCCGGCGGAAAGCAATAGAATTTTGGCTATATTATTATTACAGATTAGTGATATTTAGCAGGTTTCTGGGGAATAATACTGGCCCTGCCTCGCTATGTTACTGCCTCGGAGATATTCCAGTATTTCTTGACCGGGCAACGCTCAGCCAGGCTGAAGACGCATGGCCTTTCCCTAAGTAAATAAGATTTTGACAGAAAATGGTTATATAAATATAATGATCTGATTTGTGTAATGAATACGTAAATCACAGCGTTAATTTCAGAGCATGAATAATTCATTATTGTACGGCAGACGATGTTAACACGAAAAGAAATCGAGATCATGGTTGTCGTCGTACTGGGAACGTTTATGTATGCCCTGGACGGCACAATCATGAACATAGCGTTGCCCAATATCATGGCGGTATTCAATGAAACGCCTGACCGTGCGCAGCTCGTAGTATCCGCTTACACACTGGCCTCGGCTATAACTATGGCGGCATCGGCCTTCCTGATCGATAGATTTGGGATAAAGAAGGTTTATATTATCAGCCTTGTCGGTTTCCTGATCGGGTCCATGCTATGCGGGATGGCCTGGAACAGCAATACGCTCATTTTCTTCAGGATCATACAGGGCGCTGCCGGTGGGCTGTTGATGCCGTGCTCTATGGCGATGTTTGTTATTTTTATACCCGTGGAAAAGAGGGGCATGGCTATGGCCGCTCAGTCAATCCCTATAATGTTAGGGCCGGCTTTAGGGCCGGTTGTCGGAGGA
>JAPLHL010000255.1 GCA_026389655.1 Chloroflexota bacterium | reverse complement strand
TTACGATCAAGGTTCTTGGTCTCCTGGTAGGTAAAGAGCGCAGCATTATTTTCATGGTCGACGCTGGTGTAATAACTGTTTATGAACTCTTTCAGTACCTTTGTAGCGCTATTAATTTTTAAGTTAGCCTCAATGCTATCTATCCAGTCATCCGGCCTGGTAACTGCTGTACTAATTATCAGGTATAGTATGTCCTGTTTTGAACCCACATAATGATAAATACTGCCGATGCTCATGCCGATGGCGCTGGAGAGTTCACGCATATTAGTCTGGTGATATCCTTTTTTAACTAATACTTTTGCGGCCTCTTCGATTATCTCTTTTCGTTTAGAGTCGACCAGGTCCTTATCATTGCTGTAAGTGCGGATGCCGTCCTTTTTGCTTGTGCGTCTCACCTTAATGTTCTCCATGTCTTTTGTGATGTAACATTGTAGCGCAGTGCACGATTAACTAAAAGAGCAGTAATAAAGTAGAACGAACATTCATTCGGCATGGTTTATGTTAAAATGCGCCGCTGGGTTTGTCAAGGCTACGAGGGTCAGATGCTGAAATTCCCATTTCTGCTTTTGTACTCAGGCATTCTTCAATGAATACTCGCGCCCACTCCACAGCCTGAACGGATTCCTTTACCTTTTCTACAAGTTCCGGCATACAACTTATTTAAATGAGCTTGAATTGCAGGACATCTACGATGCCTATGTCTGTGATTCGTAATTCAGGGATGACGGGCAGTGCAATGAAGGAAAGCAGTGCAAAAGGCGCAGGCGGCAGCTTGCCCAGCCTGGCGGCGGCTTTTTCTATTCCGTCGAATTGTCTGGAAACATCTTCAGCCGGGTCGAGTGAAAGAAGTCCGCATACTGGCAGGGGTAGCCGGGCAATAGGCTTTGCTCCTTTGCAGACAACAAGGCCTCCCTGCATTTCCTCGATGGCTTTAACGGCGGCAAGGATATCTTCATCGGTTGTGCCCACAACGACAAGGTTGTGTGAATCATGTGCTATGGTTGAAGCGATGGCCCCGCTTTTCAGTCCGAACCCTTTAACCAGGCCGATTCCGATATTGCCGGATGCCTTGTGTCTCTCGAAAACAACTGCCTTGAGGATGTCCCTGTCCGGGTGCGCCTTGAATGTCCCTGCCGGCAGTTCGATCATTATCTTTTTTGTCACGATCTGACCAGGGATGATTTCAATGACCGGGAATGCGCCTCCGTTTATCTTGAGATCTAGTGCTCTGGGGCCAAATTTTCTTATATTGACGGATTTCATAAGTCCGTCAGGGCTTTTGTCGGATGACTTGCCAAGGTATTTACCTCCGCTGGCTGACAATTTGCCGTTGAAGAAGACCTTATCAATTTGAAGGGTACTAAGGTCTTTTATTGTTATAAGGTTGGCGCGGTAGCCCGGTGCAATGGCGCCCAGGTCGTAGAAACGGTGGTGCTCGGCAGCATTAATGGTAGCAAGCTGGATGGCCCGGATGGGATCGAGCCCAAGTCTAATGGCCTTTCTAACCACCGCATCGACATCTCCATCGGTCAACAGATCGGAGCAACTGCGGTCATCCACCACAAACATGCAGCGTTTCCATGTTTTGTCTGTAACGAGGGGAAGAAGCGTAGCCAGGTTTTTCTCTGATGAACCTTCCCTGATCATCAGGTACATCCCCCTGCGCAGCTTTTCCCTGCCTTCCTTAATGGTCGTAACCTCGTGGTCGGAGTAGATGCCTGCGGAAATATAGGCGTTCAGTTGTGGTCCGCTGACACCCGGGGCATGACCGTCTATTACCTTGTCTCTGGCAGCCTGGATCTTGTCCAGTACCGGGGCAAATCCGTTGATGACGCCCGGGTAATTCATCATTTCCCCGAGCCCTGCGTTTCCCTTCAGCCTGAGCAACCTGGCGATCTCTTTAGCTTCAATAACGGCGCCAGCCGTCTCCATATGGGTGGCAGGCACACAAGATGGGGCCTTAAAGAAAAAATCAAGCGGCAGCGTGCGTGCGCAGTCGAGTACGAATTTAATTCCTGCGATGCCGGATACATTGGTTATTTCATGGAGATCGGTGACAATGGAAGTGGTCCCGTGGGGGACCACTGAGCGTGCATACTGTGAAGGGTGAAGCATGGAGCTCTCAACATGAATATGCCCGTTGATGAAGCCCGGCGCCAGGTAGCTGCCTTTAAGGTCAATTCTTTCTTTTGCTTCACTATATTTACCCACACCCGCGATATGTCCACTGAATATGGCTACATTGCCCTTCTCAATCTCCCCTGTGAATGTATTGATAATGCGTGCGTTTGTTAATACAAGGTCGGCAGGTTTATCACCGCGTGCCACTGCAATCAGGTCTGCCAGGTTCATATTACACCTCCGGGGTCCGGTGATTTCATTAGTATATTCCAGTTTGACGTATCACAAA
>JAPLHL010000278.1 GCA_026389655.1 Chloroflexota bacterium | reverse complement strand
AACGAAGCCAGAAAATCCAGGCTGACGGGCCTGTAGTTCACCAGTTCCGGGCAGATGTTTATAGTCTTTCTTTCACCGTTGATAAACGGATAATTCTTCATGTCGTTGTTGTGCTTGTGCCCGTGAATCACCCAACCGTTCCATGCGATAGGCAACCTGTCCGGATCGTGAGTCAACAGGAATGTGTATCGACCGCGTTTAATTATTTCATGGCTCTTTGCATCCGGTACGTTGTCATCACGGTTCCCTATAATAAAACGTATCTTCCCGTTAAGTCTTTCCAGCCAGTATTCGGCTGGCTTTCCCCCTTTTTCTGAAGACAGGTTACCAAGGAAAAAAATCTCGTGGTTCCCCACGGTATTGTTCCAGTTCTCGGTAAGTACCCCATTCATTTCTACTACAATGCCATTCTCAATTCTGAATAGTTTCAGGGTGCGGCCCCATTCCTCTGAGCTCAGGGACTCCGACCTGGTGAGAAGCCTCTGCTGAAGGAAATCATATTCGCAAAGTAGCTTTGACTGGTCGTTGAGCAGCGTGACGCGCAGGGCATTAAGCGGAAGGTAGAAATACCGCATGTGGTAATCCTCGTTATCATTGGTCTGTGCGGCAAACTTCGCCGCCAGCGCTTTATCGCCGGAAACGTAGGACCATATACTCTCGAACTCCCTGCTGTCCAGCTTATAAGCCAGCGTGGAATGGAATAGAAAATCTTCTTCCTTATCGAAAGGCTTTGTTTCAGGCACTATTTTCAGAAGCCTTTGTGCAAGTTCCTGCCTGAAACTCCTGAATTCCTCGGAAGCGGCGATATTGAAGTAAATAACCCTGCCATGCCGGCCATTGATCCAGCGGAAGCCGTCTATAAGATAAGGCAAGTATGAATACCTTCTGCCAACAGCCGCAAGCACTTCCTTCACCCGCTCCACCTGCTTGTAATCAGCCGAAAAGCTTCCATACAGGGATATGTGAGGGACTCTATGTATTTTCTCTACCGGTGTACCACTAAGCCGGTTAACCTGCAGTATGGACTCAGTTAGCTTCCGTTTCCCGGGGCCTATGCGTACTTCGATGAGCATTTGAGATTAGTATAACATGGGGGTAAAAGTGCAAACCGTACGTGCAGTATGGGATTTAACTCGGGTGTACAGAGTCTAGACAGTCTCACCCTTCAGACATGATCAGTTTTCCCAAGCTTGGCTATTTATACATTTCGACTGGAATTTACTGTTTAGTATGGCATCGGCTGGGAACTCGATAGAAGCACGATAACAATATTGAAATATATACGCGTCATTGCGATGTTGACAATTTCTTTAGTAGTAATTTCGCCTGATTTGGCCATTTCCAGTCAGGATTCGTTTGGGCGATATAAACAAGGTCGGTGATGTGCGCTTTAATAATATTTCGTTTGTCTAATTTGAATGCCAGAGTATATGCTTTAAGTGCCTCATCCTTATCGTGCGAAGCCATGTGACAGGCACCCAAGTTATAGTGGTACAAGATGTTTCTAGGTTGTAGCTTAACTGCATTGCCGAGATAATATAAGGCCTTTTCAGTGTTTCCTTTAAGAAGATTCAGAAATCCGAGATTGTTATGAGCCGTTGCGTTACGTGGCTGTTCCTTAACAACTGCCTCATAGCATCTCATCGCGTTGTCGGTGTCATTCGCAAGGTAATAGCAGATCCCGAGCCACAAAGTGACACGAGAGTCGAGAACCCCTCCAATTTTAACGAAGTTCTCAGCTGCCTGAATTGCTTTTTTATACTCTTTTAAATGGAAATATGAGTAGACTAGCTCAGTCAATGCAAATAGATCGCTGGGCTTTCTCTCAAGAACAGACGAAGCGGGTTTTAAGGCATCCTTGTATCTATGGAGGGAAACTAGAGAGAATGCCATTACTCTGTATGGATCGGGATAGGATGGACTAATTTCGATCGCTTTCTGGGCATACCCAAGAGCTTCAGCATATTGTTTGAGATTATTTAGCGCTGCACCTATATTTCCTAAATATTCCGGATTCTTGGGATTGATCTTATTTGCTTGGCGATACATGTCCAATGCATTGCTATACTCATCTTCCAAGAAATAGATGTTGCCTAATGAGTTCAACAACGAAGCGTCGTTTGGTACCTTACTTAATGCTTTTTGAATATTGGCTTTAGCTTTTTCATGTTTACCCAAATATGCAAGACATAGAGCTATGTCTGCTAGGTATTCTATGTTGTTAGGTTTGATATTGAGTGCTTTATGGAATGCGCTATACGCTTCTTTATAATTGTCTTGATCAAATAGTACGTGTCCCATTCTATAGTGAAATTCAGCTTCGGCTGGAAAAAGCCGAACGGCGCGTTGCAGAACTTCTTGGGCTTCGTTATAACGATACAGATGAAGCAATGATAAAGACAAGACGTTGTATGTGGATACATCTTTCGGCCGGATTTCTATCAGTTTTCGTGAGATATCACTGGCTTCTCGGAATTTCCCCAAAGCCATCAACAGTCGTGCTAATTCGCATTGCAAAGTTGTATTGTCGGGATCTAATACAATCGCTTTTTCTAGAGCCGATTGCGCATATTTGGTCTTACCAAGTGAATTGTATGCGTCGGCCAAAACCACATAAGCGTGAGCGTCCGTAGGATCTAAGGCGATAGCATCGTTGCAAGACTTGATAGCATCCTCGTATTGGCGGTTTCTTATTCTAATATGAGCCAACAGCAAATGATAGTTGCTAACTTTGGGATTTAGGCTAATCGCAAGCTTGACCTCATTAATTGCTTTCTTGAATTTTCTAAGCTTAATCAGAGTACTCGCATATCGATAGTGTGTGCTTGCATTGATCGAATCTAATCTAATGGCCTCGAGAAATTCGATCTCTGCCTCTTGGAATCTATTTAAATCGCAGAGGGTAGTGGCGATTGCGTTCCGAATAGCAGCTTTGTTGCCACCGATTTCGCTAGCTTCTCTAAATGCTATAAGTGCTTCCTCGTAGCGATCAAGATCGTACAATGCCATACCAAGATTGAATAACTTGGTTGCCTTGGTAGAATCACCCTTGGATGATATCATCGTATTTGGAATGTCTTTTTGCTCCTCATTATTATTGCAGAATATTCTCCCTAATACCCGAAATGTGCGCTATGTTAAGTGGCAAGTGCAAAGGATCAGAGATCCATGGTTTCTTAAATTCATCGTTACTTAAAAGAATACCAATGCCGATTGCGCATCTATCAAGTTTTCTATCTACATTGCCTTTCCACATGGCCGCGGCTGTGCATGTTGTCCTAGCCAGTGCCAGAACACGGGTATGAAGGTCTTCATAGTCTAACGGTAGACCTGATTTCTCGCATATGGTGCTAATTTGTTCGAAGGCAGTTTGTGCCTTGTCATAATCCCAATTTTCAACCGCCTTTTCTGCCATCACTATCAGAGGCATAATGGAAATATTTTGTATCGTCGACCAAACCATCTGTATTTCATATTTAATATATTCGTGATTCTGATCAGAGATTAATGTACGTGCACACTCTAGTTGGGCCAACGCACCTTGCCAGTCACCCTTAAGAGCATTGGTCTGCCCAGCCCGCAAAAGAATTCTTGCCTTTGCTACAGATGCCACCGAACTGTCATCAATAGTCGCTAGCCCTACGGTAGTACAAGGGGTTTTATGAGAAGCCAGCTCATCGTGAGAATCTAGTATCAGAGTTTGGTCATTCTTCTTTATCGCCTCTAACAGTATTTTGCGGGCAAAAGTGGTAACACCTATTCCAATTTCATTAGCAATACCTTCGAGTCTTCTCAAACTGCTACTGTCTAACCTGAGTGAGATCAGCTTGTCTTTACGTGGCAGAGGTATCAACTTATGCGCTTTAGGTTCAGCAATAAAATCAAGTGGGCTGTGAGTATCCCAATACTCTGCAGCCTGTTCATCGGTCTCAAAAGCGGGCCACTTATTATTTTTTGTATCCATATGCTTTGTCCTTATCTTACTATGATGCAAAATTACGCCTTCTAGGTGTGCTTATGATAATATTTTCTCTCGTTACTCTCCATATCACGGGCAGTGATTAAC
>JAPLHL010000462.1 GCA_026389655.1 Chloroflexota bacterium | reverse complement strand
ACTGTAGGAGATGTGGCTGTGCATTGATCTAAAGATCAATTTAGTTGTTAATATGAGCGAGCTTATAAATTGCGGAGAACCGATGGGATGGAAATAAGCAAAGACCCCAAATTAACAAAAGACCGCTTCCAACTATCCTGGAATGCGACAAAAATTCAGATTACAGAGAATCAGAAAGAATATAATCAAGAAACTCGCCTGCATTTGGTCCATTATGCCGAGGGATCGCTGCTATGCGTTTTGTACTTAACTCCGGTCGCCCCTGGGCAAGAGAAGTGGCTAGTTAAGTTTGATCCGATTGCAGATAATATCTGTCAGTTCAATTCAAAACTGGAAATAACGACCGCCTTAAACTGTTTGCTTGAGGCGTCTGGATTTACTGATATATTCCATGACGATATAGACATTGTCTTTTGCAGGAGTCTTATTAAAGCCATAACAGATAATCAAGACAATAAAGCTAAGGAAATGGTATTAGAGCTCTGCAGTATATTGAATATCAGTTTGCTTCCCTTCGAAGATGCTCTTCATGTTAGGTTACCTGAAAATTCCATCCGTCCTACTTCTATGAAAATAGCTTTTGGTAAGCAGGAACTAAATAAGGGGCTTTTATCCTTTTTCAGGATAGGCGGTCGCAATTTTGAGGATGTACTTCTCTTAACGTTAGATGTGTCCAAAACTGCGAATCTATTCGAAGTCGATTATAACGATGAGTTGCAACTCTACGTTGATATTGGGCAAGGCCCGGAATCGGTATTCGACGGAATAATCGATACCGTTAGATACGAAAGTGGCAATGAAATAAATTTAGTATGCAGGAGTTACGCCTCAATCTTAGAAAATACTAAGTTACAAGGATTTAAAATGCGCATGGATCCGAGAGCAATCCTATATTACTTGCTTCGAAGTAGCGGATGGCCGGAAGATAAAGTCCACATTGATGGTGTCAGCGATAGCAAAAGAATAGGTTTATATTATGTGTTTATTCCGCTTGCCAATATTAGATCAGAATATCCTTTTAGCATTGGAGATGTAACTATTGCGCAACTCGATCAGGAACAGAAAAAGATATTAAAATCTCTGGATCTGGAGTCGGATCCTAATTACCCGGTTTGGAAAGACGACGTAGTATGGGCGCAAGTATATACACCAGCGTTACATATTTTTGGGGCACAGGTTATTGCAATGGAGAAAATAGACAAAGCCATAGATATATTGTCTGATGTTAAGTCAAATAGCAGGCCGGTTTACTTTTCAAAGGCCGGAAAAACACCAGTATCATGGAATAGGATGGATAGATTACATTGTGTGACGAGGGACCCTTGGGTATATATCAAAAATGTAGTAACAAAAGAATACATATTTGGAAATACACAATACCTTGCCGTAAGCAATGTATTAGCAGTGAATTCTGCGTTGATTAGTCGTCTGGAAAGCGAAACCGAGGCGATACAAATATTATTTCAGAGATCATCGCAAAAATTAAGTAAAAGAGAGAGAAGTATAATTTCAGCCTTACACTGGTTAAGACGTGCACGAGACGAGGGGAAAGGCCTAGACAAGCTAATATACTTATGGAACGCGATAGAATTCTTATGTGCCCCGATTAGTATCCCAGCTCTATTTTCAAAGGAAGAGATCGATTCCATTACTAAATTGTCTAAAAGTTCTATGTCACCACATGATGTCGACAACGAGAAAAAATTTAAGCGGTTGAGTGATTTAATCGCAAATTTAAATGATCCCTCTCTTCTATATAAATTGGAATACTTAATTAATAGTGATAGAGAAAATATTGAAGTTAGCAAAGAAGAATGGTCTCTAATAAATAAGTCGCGAACAAAACGGAATTCCTTATTTCATGGCAAGTCCGCCGTGTTCTTTTCGGATAGCGAAGCGACCAAATTGTCTTTCATAGTCAGTAAAATTATTTCAGGCCTTGCAAAGAAGCTCTGAGTTTTATGATGCGTTTACTTGATTTGGTTTTTCAGGCAGCAGTCCAATTTCAAGAGATGTCGCAAATTAATGAATACTTGGAATTGCGACAAAAAGTGCAAAAAGATTGTGCAGGCGGTTGGGATGGCATCCGAAAAATGGAGTTAAAGCGCTGGAATCAATTTGGTGGGATTCCCTATGCCCTGAGTATTATGCGTCAGAACTTGACTTATAATCAAGACTTACCTCAAATTATGAGATATGAAATCGAGCAATTAATTAAAAATGAAGATACTAAAAAGCTAGATATCATAGCGAAGGACCTGGCTAATTTTGTAGACAAATTAACTCCATATATATTAAATGCTGAGACGGATCTGGATACTGGCAATATAAAATTATCATCGATATTGCGCCGATCACTCCTGGACATAAAAGCTTGCTTTTTAGGATTGGATGAATTAATAGCTATAACGTCGGTTATAGCTCCTGTACTCAAGGCAATCAAGGGAAAAACGGAAGAATTTGAACGTGAAATGGTGAAAAGGAATATAGGGTTACCGATATCGCCCGAATCCTATTCTTTGATTCTCGAAATAGCAGGCTCCGGCGAGAAATACAAAAAAGCGTTAGTGGCAGGAAAGCAGATTGCTGATATGGTGAAAATTATTCAGCAATTAATTTTCAACACTGTGGTCTACAAGGATTCTTGTACGTTCACTGTTGGAACTTCGACGAATTTACAATATGAAGAACTATCGCATGGAAGAATTGTTAGATGTCAGATGCTTGATGTACCTCCACCAATACCTGGACAGATATTTCATTTTATGGGCACATCCTTGCCACTTCCTTTATACGTAGCGATCCTATCATTCAAGTGGCATTTTGACGGCCAAGTGCAGTCATCCAAACTAGATTTAGAAGGAATCGACCTGGAGGGCTCTGGACCTAATCTATTGGAGAGATTGGCAACCTACGGAGGAAAATGAGTGCGTGTACAAAAGCCGGCCAGAATCCCATATATTCTACCTCCGTGGGTTCAAATATATTAGAATCCATTATATTATCGAGGGAGGAGGTCCCATATAAAGTGGCAGCAGGTTGTTATTGATGCTTTTAAACGGTCCACGGATATACTGGACAAGGCATTAGCTAAATTGACAAAGGACGACTTGAATCTAAACTTCCATTGATTCTAATATCCAAGAGCCTAGCACGTTATTAGCTTAGCAGAATAACTTAAATATATGTGGATACAAGTGGATTTCTAAAAACAAAAATATCTGCACACAGAAAGAGGGAGGTGTCGAAGTGGTAATCAGTGTCGAATACAGCTTGGAAGTGAAAGCCAAAGCAGAGAAGGTATGGGATATACTCGCTGATGTCGGTTCCTGGCCTCGTTGGCAGGGGACCCCTTTTGTAAAACTATCTGCGCCTGGCCCAGTAAAGAAAGGTTCAACCTTTATAGCCAACCTTGGTGGTTTGAAATGGGACCTGGTTGTTACAAAGGCTGAGAGACCGAACAAGATAGTTTGGATGGGACAACGTATGGGTATAAAGGGCATACACGAATGGGAATTCTACGAAGAAGAAGGAAAGACAAGGGCAACTACCAGGGAATCAATGACCGGCTGGCTGCTTTTTCTGGCATACCCTATTGTGAAGAGGAGACTATCACGCACTGACGAAAAGTGGTTGGCTGACCTCAAGATAATAGCAGAAAGCACTTGAGTTATGATAATACTCTTAACTTTGAAAATAGATGATTATTATTATGAGTGAACAAACATACCGATGTTTATTTAGAAGTACTCGTGCCCTTTAACAGTACAATCTGACCTTCAATTATTGTAACTACGTTCCACACGGGCAAAGGTTCATTGTTGCCATTCTATAGTAATATGTCTACGTAAACATCCCGATGTTTATGCAATGGTGAAGCTCAATATTCCGCGTCCGAGAGGTTGTTCTGGGTCCAGTACCAGCGTGTGGTTGTGGCATCGGCGAGGGGCTTGATATAACCGGCATCGCTGAGCTGCTGCAGGGTGTTTTGTACGAGTTTTGGCTGTGCGCCGGTCTGCTGTGTAATCCGTTCGGCCAGGATCTGCATGCTGGAATCGCCATTGTTAAAAACGCCATGACGCTCAATGAGATCGGTGCTCAGAAGTTTAAAGACCAGGTGCATGCGGTTGTATCCTAACACATGTAGGCCTTCGTAATCAGTGCATGTTCCTTGTTCAAACCTTTTGACTGTGCGGTCCCAGATATCACGGTGATGGGCTTCATACGCCTCTATGAAATTGGCGGCATAGGTTTCACTCATCAGGGAAGTTCGTACGATTGGGACATTGGCATCGTACAGGTCCCAGTCGTCTGTGAGGATCTCGATGTCGTATTTTTCCTGCTCCTCCCTCACGGTGGTCCCGGGAAACGGCGCCAGGAGGTGAAAGCCATAGTCGATGCCGAGTCCCTCGGCAAATGTAGAGGAATCAGCTATGGTCTCCGGGCTCTCGCCAGGCAGGCCGATCATGAACGAGGCATGTACTCTGACACCGGTTTCCTTACAGGCCTGCACTGCTTTGACAGCCTGTTTCAGGGTGATTCCTTTTTTTATGTGCTTGAGCATCTCGGCGTTGCCGGACTCGATCCCGAAGCTCACGGTGTCGCAGCCCGCCTCGCGCATAATGGCAAGTACCTCAACATCCACTGTGTTCACACGGGCGAAGGCGCTCCAGGTAATCTTGATGCCGCGGCATTTAATCTCATCGCAGAAAGCTCGCACGCGGGCCTTGTTGGAGGTGAAGAGGTCATCGGCGATGTTAATGCGTGTGAATCCGTAGGAGATGATGTCCTCGATCTCATTCACGATAAGTTGCGGGGTGCGGTAGCGGACCTTATGGCCTACCATGCGCCGGCCCAGGCAAAAGATGCACTGGTTTGGGCAGCCCCGCGATGTGATAATGCTGACCGGAAAGCCCAGGGCTAAGTAACGGGATATGGGCAGCAGGTGGCGCGCCGGTAACGGCAGTGTATCCAGATCCTCGATAAAGGCACGCACACCGGTAAAATGTGCCTGTCCATCCTTGCGGAAGGCAATCCCCTTGACTGTCTCCCATGCTGCCCGGTCTTGGATGACCGGCAGGAGTTCACGCAGGGTCTCTTCGCCTTCGCCCACGACGATTCAATCGATTTCTGGGTAATTTTTCAGGGTATTGGCCCAATCGTAGGAGACATGCGGTCCGCCCATCATGGTGATGATATCGGGGTTGTGGCGCTTGACATCCTGAATGATAGCCGCAGCGCCTTTGAAGTTCATCGTTACCGAGGTTGCGCCTACTATATCCGGTATGAATTTGTCGAGTTCAACTGCCAGTTTTTCCTTCGTGTAACGACGCACGATATAATCGAATATCCTGACCTCGCAACCAGCCTGCTCACAGGCAGCAGCGACATATGTAACGCCCAGTGGTGGAGACGGGGCTTCTTCAAGGGGATAGGGTGGGGCGATGATGGCGATCTTCATAGTTAGTTTCCCACGGCCAGTAAAAGGACAGAACGCATCCAGCCGCGTATAGTATTTCCTTTGAACATACGGCGATCCAGTTCTTGGTGATGCGCTTTAGACCTATGATTTTTAATATGGGTTAACATACATCACGACGTTTATGCAGTGGTAGTTGTACTTTTCCCCAGCGCGATCTGACGTTCAATTATTGTAACTACATTCCGCACGGGCAAAGGCTCATTGTTGCTATTCTATATTCTACAGTAATATGTCCACGTAGACATTCCGGTGTTTGTTCAGTGGTAGCGTAGATCGTGACGCGCTGTATCCAGTAGTTGAGTCTACCTTTAGTTGAAGGGATAATCTACCGCTTTGAAAGGATTCTGCTCTAGTTATTCAAAAGCTGCCCTCTGCGATAGTGTACTTTACCATCCTTCAGGGACGTGGTAAGGTAATACTGAGCAGGTGGCACAGAGGAAGTAGCGATGGCAGAATTAGACTTCATAGACATTGCGATAGCTCCGCCAGATGTACTTGATGCGAGTTTAGTGGAGAAAGTCGCAGCCATAATCAACAAGGACCTTTATAGAACGCGCCTTCAACTAGCTGGAAAGATTCCGAGGATCGTTGCTCGTTACCAAAATGCCGAGGTGGCAGAAGCAATCGTTCAAAGTCTGAATGCTCTAGGCATTGTGGCATTTATATATAAAGACTCTGAGCTTCATAAGCCTTCTGCTGGACGATTCAGGGCACATAGTCTGAAACGTGAGGAGGGAAAGGTCACATTCTGGGACAATCGTAGTATGGAGAGAAGCTTGCAGACCGAGGATGTATTCTTGGTTCTTCAGGGGACGGTACAGACGAATATAGAGAGTGAGTCAACAGAGACTAGAATGAAGTTTAGTCTGCCCAGGACGATACTAATAGGTGGCCTTCCTGTCTGGCGTGCGGTCAAAGAGAAAGTCAAGAATGTGGCCGTTCAAACTGTGTGTTTCATACGACTCTATGAACGGGCGTCGATGGAACCTAGCATAGAGATCCTCCAGAAAAATTTTAACTATTCGTTTCTAGGTCAGAAAATGACCTCCTCCTCTCTACAAAACCTGAGCGCTACTGCTGCAGAGCTCAGAGATGCATTCCCACAGGCAGCTTTCGATGACAGGCTAACGAAATCCTTTGGAGAGAGCATACCTTTCGCTTCCCCGGATGATAGCATTGAGATCAACTGCAGGTTGATTTACTTGTACTACCAGGCAGTTAGTAGTCTCGGTTGACAGAATAGCTACGTTCCGGGATTCACAGGTAGACACCCGCAAATTCAGTCGGTTGCAAGTCATTCAATTGTACATTGTGACGCAATGTTCACATTACACCACTGATGGAGCGTTCTCTTGTTACATGCATGGGTACTGAAGAGTACGGTCGTTTTCATCAGATTGAAACAAAGAATGGAATAGAATAATCGTACGCATGGCCGGATAGACATGCCGATGTTTGTGCAATGGTAACGTAGCTTCGAAGAACGCCGCGCAACTCGCTGTGATCACGGTAGGCAAATGCTCTTATCTCAAGAGCGTTGAGAAGTAGCTGTTTCTCGTCAATCGTCAGCGTCCAGATTTTGAGATACTCGTTGACAATATTCCAAAATAGTACCATCTATATTTTCCAGCTCGCGGACGGACGCTTGCTGACTCTGTAGATTAGCAAGTTCTTCCAGCA
>JAPLHL010000099.1 GCA_026389655.1 Chloroflexota bacterium | reverse complement strand
GATTTCCGTCCATTATGGAAATGACAGGACCATCAACCTTATCAAGTCCGATTTGGTTCACTCAATCGACCTGCCCTTGAAGCCTAAAATTGGACCGGATCAAGCATCTGAAATTGCGATTAAGGATGCAGGTCGCGGCGCCGAAGCCTTCAGTGCTATGAAGCCGGAGCTTTTTGTGGTAGATGCGGCTACCGCTAACGTTGAGGGGGAAAAACCGAAGAATTACCTGTGCTGGCAAATAGGAGTCGTCTATCGCGAGGGTAAAACAAAGCCCAATTGGATTTATTTTGTTGATGCCATTACCGGAAAAGTGCTTTTCCGCACCAGCGCAATTCAAACGGGAACAGGCACCGGTTACTATTCACACGGCACAGCTCTGAATTCCGAGGCATCAGGAGGGACTTTCCGCCTGCGGGATACTGTGACTTCATCCCCTTGGCCGGTAATTACCAAACCTGCAATACATACCTACGATGATGCCGGTTCCTCCAGTCAAACTCTGACGAACTATTCCGTAGACCCGAATGATAACTGGGATAACGGGGGAGCAACTCCCTCCAACCGTGCGGACGACCAAAGAGAGGAGGTGGACATCCACCGTTTTGTAAGCTACGTTATTAATTATTACCATACGACGCATAACCTGAATAGCTTGAACGGCAGCGGACTCGACATCAAGGGACACGCTCATAATGAGTATCTTTCCAACAATGCTTACTGGGATTCGCTTCAACATCAGATTTATTTTGCCAGTGGCGACGGGGTTAATTACGATTTTATGTGCCCGCTGGATGTCGTCGGACACGAGTGCACCCACGGCGTGAACAATTATTTCAACATAGTTCAAAACTACCACGTGGAGACCGGCGCCCTTAATGAAGCTATAGCCGATCTTGGCGGATATTTTATTGCCCTCGGCTACCCTGTGGACTGTCCACAGCCCTGGAAACACGGCCAGCAATATCGCATAACGGGGCGCGGCAGAGATATAGCCGACCCAAGCCGTGACGATGCCGATGTCGTGCATTATGATGCCACCAGCGATACTACCAAATATAACAGCATGCTTAATGGCTACTACCCCGATCACTACAGTATCCGTTACACTGGCCCTGACGACTGGAACCATGACTGGGGCGGCGTACATATCAACTGCACTATCATCGCCCATGCCGTCTACTTGATGATCAACGGCGGCACCAACCGCATTTCAGGCGTACCGGTTACCGCCATCGGTGTGGCGCCGGTGGAACAGATGCTATTTGAAGTTATCTCCACCGGCCTGCTCAACAACACGTCGAACTTCGCAGATTTCCGTATTGCCTTCATCCTTGCCTGCCAGTCCCTGTACCCTGAGAATCTGGACTACCTGGCAACGGTCAAGACGGCATTCTATGCAGTCGGCATAGGGCCTGACCTCTATATCCGTGACACACTCACAGACCAGGGTGTGGAACCCGGCACTCTAAGTTGTATGAGTCCCGATATTATCTTACGAAGACAGGAGGCAGATGCCGCGACGCTAGCCTCGATAGGAGATACAACCAATGGATCCCTGTGCGAAACAATCGGGATAAAGCCCCTCGGAGCGGAGGATCATTACGTATACTTCCGTATATTCAACCGCGGCTCAGTACCCGCTTCCGGTACTTTACGTGTATTCATTTCACCCGTATCCACCTTTCCCACACCGGCCAGTTGGACTGAAGTGGGAAGTTATGATTTCCCCAGCGTTTCAGGCGGCGGGCTCTGGGTACCGACAGCCGCAAACCAGCGCATCTTGTTGACAGGAGCCAAGATCGACACTCTCGGCACCGGGCATTTCTGCTTCATTGGTATCATTGAAAGCGCTGTCGATCCTGCGCCGGACCGTACACTGATCAGCGATGTCACCGAGTTCCATAACTTCATCAGCAAGAGTAACAACTATGCATGGCGCAACTGCGATATCATAAACATCCCCGCCGACACCATGGGGGATACTCCGGAGGTTGAACGCGCGTTTCAAATCAACGGGCTGGCCGGTAAACATCAAGCGCGAGCTCTTGAGATCGATACCAGAGATATGCCAGAAGGAACACGTATTATCGTCTGGATGCCAGCAATCAGGATGGTGGGAATCAAGGCCTTTATGGCTCAAACACCCAAAGAAAGAATACATATGTTCAAGGTTACCGGGGTGATAGAGGAGTTGCCCGCTGATAAAGTTCAGCTTTATCCCCTGGCGGTAAATGAACTGGCAGCCATCGGAGATGATCTCAAATTGGCACCCAAAGCAATAAAAGCCCGCGAGCTTCAGGAATGGCGTCCGTTACGCGTGGCGCCTGGCAAAGTGACTCGCCTCGCAGGTATTGTCGTGGGTAATGATGAGAAGATGGATATCCGGTTTATGGTGAAATTCCCCATAAATACCGGCCCACGAGATGCCACTCTCACATTCCGTGAGCGGATGAAAGACGAAGCATACGGCCAGGTGAGCTATATCTTCAGAATCCGAAATAAATAAGTGTAAGCTCGAAATACTTTGTGTGGGGGCAAGGCATCAGGCGGATGTATTACTTATACTGATGATAAAGTAGAAAGTGCTGCTCTTTCCGACAGCACTTTCTACCCATACTTTGCCGCCGTGCAATTCAACGTAATTTCTTACGAGAGCCAGACCTATCCAGGCATTACCGTATAACCTCTGACGGGATTTGTCTGCCTTGTAAAAATGGTCGAAAACATAGGGCAGATCCGCCGGGTTTATCCCGCTTCCGGTATCTGCTATAGAAAGCTTCACCTGATTCCAGCACTCGGGCACATCCAGCTTGATGATCTGGTGTTCTGCCACAGTAATGGCAAGTACTTCAATCCCAGTACGGTGACGCATAATTTTGGTAGAATAGTAAGAAGTACGGGGTTGAACATTAGATTCCATGATTTGAGGCATAGCTGCGCATCATTGATGCATCTCGCTGACTATCTTCGGATGAACACCAGCGAGATGCCGGGGCACTCAACAGTGGCAATAACCCTGAATGTGTATAGCCACGTTACCCCAGGACTTCAGGAGGCTGATGCCAAAAGCCTTGACTCCGTACTGCCTCCGGCTGTAGCTCCAGCGTCAGACGAGCATCAGCACGCGGAGGCCTGATATTTGTGCGCCTGTAGCTCAGCGGAAACACGCCCAAGTATATTATGAATTGCTGGCTAAAAATTTCCAGAAAGCACATGTGGTCAATATAATAATAAAAGGAGGTTGATGAAAATGGAGAAGAAAAGGAAAAAGCAACTGACCACCGCTGCTGGTGCCCCCGTCGTAGACAATCAGAATACAATGACTGCCGGCCCCAGAGGCCCTGCGCTCTTACAGGATGTCTGGTACCTAGAAAAACTCGGCCATTTTGATCGTGAGGTCATTCCTGAAAGGCGCATGCATGCCAAAGGCTCCGGAGCCTTTGGCACATTCACTGTTACCCGTAATGTCACCCGTTATACCAAAGCCAAGATTTTTTCCGCTGTGGGGAAAAAGACCGACCTCTTCGTTCGCTTTTCTACCGTGGCGGGTGAACGGGGCGCTGCCGATGCCGAGCGTGACATACGCGGTTTCGCCATGAAGTTCTATACCGAAGAAGGCAACTGGGATTTGGTCGGTAACAACACACCCGTATTCTTCTTGCGCGACCCGCTCAAATTTCCTGACCTTAACCATGCCGTAAAAAGAGACCCACACACCAACATGAGAAGTGCCCGTAACCAGTGGGACTTTTTCACCTCACTCCCGGAGGCATTGCACCAGGTTACTATTGTCATGAGCGACCGGGGCATCCCTTTTTCTTACCGCCATATACATGGATTTGGCAGTCATACCTTCAGCCTTATCAATGTAAAAAATGAAAGGTACTGGGTGAAATTCCACTTGAAAACCCAGCAGGGCATCCGTAACCTCACTGACCAAGAGGCACAGGCAATCGTTGCCAAAGATCGCGAGAGCCACCAGCGTGACCTGTATGATAGTATTGAAAAGGGTGACTATCCCCGCTGGAAGATGTATTTCCAGATCATGCCGGAAAAAGACGCTGCTAAAATGAAATATAATCCTTTCGACTTGACCAAAGTCTGGTACCATAAGGATTATCCTTTAATTGAGGTTGGCGTTATGGAGCTTAACCGCAATCCTGAAAACTATTTTGCAGACGTTGAGCAGGCCGCTTTCAATCCGGCCAGTATTGTGCCAGGAATAGGATTCTCACCTGATAAGATGCTCCAGGGCCGGCTTTTCTCCTATGGTGATGCACAGCGCTACCGCCTGGGTGTAAACCATCACCTCATACCTGTTAACGCTCCCCGCTGTCCCGTTAACAGTTACCACCGCGATGGCGCTATGCGAGTTGACGGCAACCACGGCAGCACGCTGGGTTATGAACCCAACAGCTACGGTGAATGGCAGCAGCAACCGGAATTTGCAGAACCACCGCTCAAGTTAGAAGGTGCGGCTGACCACTGGAATTTCAGAGAAGATGATAGTGATTACTATACCCAACCAGGCAAGCTATTCCGTCTGATGAAACCCGCACAGCAGAAAATTCTCTTTGAAAATACCGCCCGTGATATAAGCAATGTACCAAAGGAAATCAAAATCAAGCATATAAGCAACTGTTTGAAAGCTGACAAAGCTTATGGCGAGGGTGTTGCTAAAGCTATAGGAATAAAACTGAGCGAAGTCCCAAAATAACATTGCACATATGACTGACAATACAGGGTTGCACCTTAGCATCAGGTGCAACCCTGTATTCTATATGCCATCTAATTCGATCCACGTACTGTAACGCACAATTTTGGTAGAATATGTGGAAGTGCGAGGCGGTTGCCCGAAGTCTGAATCTCGTACTGCCTCAGGCTGTAGCTCCAGCGTCAGGGGAGCGTCAGCACGTGGGGGACTGTATATCGTGCGCCTGTAGCTCAGCGGACAAGAGCATTGGTCTTCGGAACCAAGGGTCGTGGGTTCGAATCCCTCCAGGCGCGCCACTACTTTAATTGTGAACGTTATTGTTAGCACTGGCATATTTAGATAAATGAAATTGGGTTTGATCAAGTAAAATGGCCGACAGCATATCAATATCCAGCATTAATGAGCTGAGCTCATTTCATGATATTAACGGCATAAAAACCCGCCTATGGGAAAGGGGCGAAGGCGCACCTTTGGTTCTTATACACGGGTTTATGGGTACCCTCTGTGACTGGAGACTCAATATATTTGATCTGGCCCGACACTTCAGCGTAAAGGCCTTCGATCTTCCCGGCTTCGGCTACAGCGATAAGCCCGGCGATTTCCCTTATACTGCCGACGGTTATGCCTGTTTCCTCATAGCCCTCCTCGATAAGCTTAATATCAAGAAGGCAACGCTGGTCGGAAATTCACTGGGAGGACAGATAGCTCTGGGGGTCTGTCTAAAATATCCGGACAGGGTATCTTCCCTGATACTGGTTGATTCCGGAGGTTACCCCGGAAGCGTGAAATTCCCCTTATTTAGACTGCTGAAAATCCCGGCCCTGGGAGAAGCCCTTATGTCCCTAGCTTCACCTGTGTCTGTCAGGTATGTGCTAAGCCATGTTCTGAAAGATAAATCATCGATAACAGACGATGTTGTCTCTTATTATTACAACGTATTCAGTACTGCCAACGCCAGGAAAGTGCCGCCCGTAGTTATCAGAAACATGGTTATTGATGAAATCCAAATCCCCGGAAGATTGAAGGAGATAAACTGCCCGGTGCTGATTATCTGGGGTGCGCAG
>JAPLHL010000039.1 GCA_026389655.1 Chloroflexota bacterium | reverse complement strand
CCAATTGGTACTTATTGGGAGAGGGTCTTCACTCACACTACTTCGCCTACGTGCCTTTTGCCGCAAACCGATCTTCCAATTTTGAGAACAGTCCCGTCCTGTACTGATTCGCAGGATGGAGGTATTGTGGCATGGGCGGCGCAGTACACGCCAGCGCAGGCATGGTCACCCGATTATGGCGACTACTGGGTGGCGATCCCCAGCTTGACTTTGATCCAGGATTTTACTTTTGAATCCAGCCGGGTGATCTATGACCTTGGCATTGGCGGCACAGTTCAGAAGCTGGTATATACAGGCACCGCCTGGACTAATACAATACCTGCCGCGTTAACGGGTATGTTTGGCCACACAATTGTTGCCAGGAATGGCAAGGTATTAGTGGGAGCTGCGCTTTCCAACCTGCAGGGCGCTTCAGTGGCTTATTCTGCGGACAGCGGCAAGAACTGGTTTGTTTACAGGGACCGCATGCCCATAGGCGGCAATGTTCATGTTACATTCGATGTTGATTACGATAATAATCATTTCATATATGCTGCCGTTGATGACAATGCTACGGATGGTACAGTGTACAGGAACACGGCGCCGTCGTTTACAAAGTGGACTGACAATGATCTGATGGATCGATCAAACGGGGCAACCGGGTCTGATTGGTTCAACGATGGCTATGACACAGTGCCTGGCGACCCGCCGCATATACGTGCATATTATGGTATTGTGATGGCATGGACAGGGAATTCCCAGCCTGCTTTGTATGCTGCCCATGATAATGTCACTACATCGCTGGCTAGCGCACCCGGCGCTTTACCTTCAGACAGCGGCGTATGCCGGACGCTTGAACCGAGGAACGGTATACCAAAGCCCGGCGTCTACTGGGACTGTCTTGACGTGTTCATGCCACCTACTCAAAATGATGTCCATTTCACGCTTGAGCCCAGTTCCCTCAAGGCCTGTGGCTGTTGCTCCACCAATACTAATACCACTTTGTGGGCAATAGATAATCAATCCGGGCTGACAATTAATTATGATGCACTTATAGGCGCTTCCAGTCTTGCAGACGTCGTGGCAGCCATTGGCTTAAAAGGGAGATATATGCAAAGCCCCGGGTATAATCCTGCGCTTGGGCGCGGCATGCTGTGGGCTTACACCGATTGTCTTGCCAAGAAAGGCCCTATGTTGAGGAAACCGGCAGACCAGGCATTGGTCGGTGCCGATCCCGTAACGGGCCGCAATCAGCAGATTGACCTATCATGGGAGCAACTCTGTCTTAGCAATGCTTATCAGCTCCAGGTCGCAAAAGACAAGAATTTCACTATGCGGATTGACCCGGAAATATCCAATGCCAGCCACATCGGTGCAGTTACGGGTTCGATACTCCTCACGATGGACTCAGTCAACATGACCAGCCCGGCAGCATGGCTGTCCCCCGCTTCGCTGCCTGAGGCAGGGGCGTTATATTACTGGAGGGTCAGGTCATACCAATCTGCAACCGGGCAAATTGCCATAAGCCCGTGGTCGGAGACGCGTGGTTTCACCGTAAAACCGGGATTCATAGTCAATTCACCTTACCTGGGAGTCCAGCTCCTGGCTCCGGATAACGGATGTATGGGTTGCAGGGTCAAACCCGCCTCTTTCTCATGGTCACCCTGGAAGGAAGCCACACTATACACATTCCAGCTTGCAAAGGATTCAGAGTTCACGCAGATAATCAAGCAGGCCAATACTTCTTCAACCGGATATGAATACGAAGGTACATTAGATTACGACACAAATTACTTCTGGCGTATAAAAGCTATCGAGATAAACGGGCTGCCCATTCCAAGCGACTGGAGTGCCACTTTCAGCTTTAGGACGGAATCAACTCCGCCTCCGGAAAAGGCTCCCCAGGGCGAACCACAGATACCTATCTGGGTCTGGATGGTAATCGGAATCGGCTTTATATTGGCAGCACTTACAA
>JAPLHL010000363.1 GCA_026389655.1 Chloroflexota bacterium | reverse complement strand
ATCAGGAAAGTCAAAGAATGTTGGGCCTCCTTGTATGGTGCGCGTGTCATTTTTTATCGCTCAAAAAGGGAGTTTCTCGAAGAGCCCGTTATTGCTGTAGTTGTACAGAAGATGGTTGACTCCGAAAAAGCCGGTGTTATGTTTACCGTTAACCCCAGCAATAATGACATGAGCAGCCTGGTTATTGAAGGCGCCTTTGGGTTGGGAGAAGTTGTGGTAGGCGGGCTTGTGTCCCCGGATTATTATATAGTGGATAAGACGTCCGGTAAGGTTAAAGATGTAAGGATATCGCATAAAAATTTTAAGATTATAAGGGACGCCAAGGGCCAGAACAAACATATTGATTTGACGGATGGTGAAGCGGAGCAGCAGGTACTCACGGATGCTGAAATAAAGGATCTGACCAAACTGGGGTTGAAAATAGAGAAACACTACGGCAGTCCGCAGGATACTGAATGGGCGATAGAAGACCATAAGGTGTATATGGTCCAGTCACGGCCAATAACTACTCTTATTAAGGCTGCCGGAGAAGAGACTGAGACGCATGAGGATGAGGAAAGCAAGGAGCTTATCAGGGGATTAGGTGCGAGCCCCGGACGCGGTAGTGGCGAAGTGCGTGTTTTGGCTACGCCTGATAAAGATGAAGGTTTTGAAAGTGGGGACGTGCTTGTCGCAGAGATGACCACTCCTGATTGGGTGCCTCTTATGCAGAAGGCATCGGCCATTGTGACTGATGGCGGCGGTATAACGTGCCATGCAGCCATCGTATCCCGTGAGATGGGCTTGCCCTGTGTTGTAGGGACCAGGAATGCGACCAAAGTATTGAAAGATAAGATGCTGGTGACAGTTGACGGTACCCATGGCGTGATATATGAGGGTAAATTAAAGGAAGAAAAGAAGGAAGAGGGGCAGGTCCCTATCATGGCATCAGGTGGGGCTCCAATTATTACTGCAACTAAACTTTACATAAATCTTGCCATGCCGCACGAGGCTGAGAGAATTGCCAGGGAAGACGTAGATGGTGTAGGACTATTACGGGCCGAGTTCATGGTCATCGATGCCTGCGATGGTGTTCATCCCAGGCAACTCATGGAAGACGGTAAAAGCAACCAGTTCATCGATGCCATGGTTAAAAAACTGCGAATTTTCACACGTGCCTTTAGCCCAAGGCCGGTTATCTACCGCGCCATCGATTTCCGCACCAATGAGTTCCGTAATCTGCGCGGCGGTGACAAATATGAGACTGTCGAGCAGAATCCGATGATCGGCTTCCGAGGATGTTACCGCTATGTCCAGAATCCCGATCTCTTTGAACTCGAATTGAAGGTGCTTCACAAGGTCAGGGAACAGGACAAGAACTTACATTTAATGATACCGTTTGTCCGCACCCTCTGGGAATTCAAACGCTGCAAAGAGATAATCGACAACAGCGAATTGGGCAAAGACAGGGACATGCAGCTTTGGATCATGGCCGAAGTGCCTTCGGTTGTTTACTGGCTTGAGGACTACGCCAAGGCTGGTATAAACGGAGTGTCCATCGGGTCCAATGATTTGACCCAGTTGATTCTGGGTGTGGACCGTGATAGCGAAGTATGCGCTCCCCTTTACGATGAGCGTGATAAGGCTGTTATGGACGCTATACACCTGATTATCAAGACCTGCCGTAAGAATGGAATAACCTGCTCTATCTGTGGACAGGCGCCGTCCAATTACCCGGAGTATGCTGAAAAACTTGTGGAATGGGGAATAACCTCTGTGTCCGTGAATCCGGATGTAATAACACGCACTAGGTACAATATCGCTGCTGCCGAACAGCGTATGCTTCTTAAGATGGCGCGTAAAGTGAATTCCGGCGAAGAGTAGTATAATAAATATAAGGTGAATGTGGCAGGATAACTGCACCCAGGCACAGCAGTTATCCTGCTTTTTATTGTTAGTCAGATGGATAATATAAGGAACTTTTGCATCATAGCGCATATTGACCACGGCAAGTCCACGCTTGCCGACAGGATACTTGAAATAACAGGCATGGTCAGAAAGACCAGCATGGACCAGATGCTGGATAGCATGGACCTTGAGCGCGAGAGGGGCATTACCATCAAGGCCAAGTCGGTCAGGATCCCGTATGCGGCAAAAAGTGGCGGCGCCTACATTTTAAACTTGATAGACACGCCGGGGCATGTAGACTTCAGCTACGAGGTTTCCCGTAGCTTAAACGCATGTGAGGGTGCTGTGTTATTGGTAGATGCTACGCAGGGTGTGGAAGCGCAGACCATCGCCAATGCAAATCTTGCCATCGACGCCGGATTGAAGATCATCCCTGTTATCAATAAGATAGACCTTCCGGGGGCAATGGTTGACGATTGCAGTTTACAGCTATATACCATGCTGGGTTTGCATCTGGAAGATATACTTCACGTTTCGGCCAAGGACGGTACAGGGGTTTCGGAGCTTCTGGAAGCGATCGTTGATAGGATACCCCCGCCGGTAGGAAGTGTCTCCGATCCGCTGAGGTGCCTTATTTTTGACTCGTTCTATGATGCTTATCGTGGTGTAATATCGCATCTGCGTGTATTTTCGGGTTCTATTTCTCCAGGCGACAAAATTATGCTCAAATCTTCTGAAAAAGTATTTGAAGTTGAAGATGTTGGATACTTTAGCCTGGGGTTATCACAGTCTGCCAGCCTGAAAGCAG
>JAPLHL010000196.1 GCA_026389655.1 Chloroflexota bacterium | reverse complement strand
TCCTGCTCGTCGAAAACCTTCATCGTATCGGGCTTGATCATGCATACGCCGATCGATCCGTACTTGGGTGGCCTGTTGGGTTTATTGCCGCAGGTGGTAGCGCCGGTCTCGGTCATGCCCCAGCCTTCCAGGATGTCGGTCCCCGTCTTTTCTTTCCACTGTCTTCCGATCTCGGGCGGCAGTGGCGCGGCCCCGCAGGAGCAGGATTGCAGTGAAGACAGGTCGTATTTATCAAAATCAGGGTGGTTCAGCATCATGATGTACATGGCCGGGACACCCGAAAAAGTATTGACCTTGAAATCCTGGATGTGCTTCAGTGCCCCTTCAGGGTTGAACCATTTCATGATGACGCTCCGTCCGGCCAGCAGGGTCCCGGTAAGGGCCACGGCCAGGCCGTAGGAGTGCGAAAGCGGCAAAACGAACAGGCTCATTCCGAGGTCGCTGCCGCCTATCCTCGAGTCAATTTCAATTCTCTTGTGAGTCCTGACGTCCATCTTGCTGGCCTTGAGTTGCACTACGGTGCCCATATATCGGGATATAAAATCCTCAAAGCCGATAGCGGTCATGTAAAGACTAAAATGTGTATGCATCACGCCCTTGTTGGGTCCGGTGGTGCCTGCCGTATATATAAGTGCTGCGACATCGTCGCTATCGGTCTCCTCAATGTGGAGCTGGTCATCCCTGCCTTCTACGAACTTGTCGTACGCAATTGTTCCGCTGATATCATCCTTTTCTGTAACAACAATGTGTTTCAACTCGGGAGCTTGTTTTTGGGCAGCCAGCACCCAGGGAGCGAATTCCGGGCTGGTGATCGCTGCCTTGGTCCCGCTATTCTGGAATATATATGCGGCCTGGTCCGGCCTTAGCAGAGGGTTCATCGGCACGGCAATGGCGCCGATCTTGTAAATAGCCGGGAATGACCACAGCACGACGGGACTGTTGGGCATCTGTATGGCCACGCGGTCACCCCTGCCGATACCCAGTGATTTCAGAGCATTGCCGAGACGGTTGGAGTTCTTGTCCATTTCAACATTGGTATACCACTTCCCCTCATAATGGCAGCTCTCGTATTCCCCATACTTTATGATGTTGTCCTGGCCCAGGCTTCCAAGGTTCATAACACATACCTCCTCATCACTATACCATGCACATATGCAGAAAGATGGTTAAAGCCATTATAACAAAAATACTTCATTAAATTCCTCAGTTTAAGTACATCGTAGCAAACGGCAAGCCAACTTGGACTTGTAAGACTAACTCCGTTCGTCATGAGGGCGTTGAAGTCCCTTTCCCATCGAGGCGCATACCTGGACTTAAAAGACTCGCAAAGGCTGGTTTAGTGGTAATATAGAGAGAGGTAATAATATGAGCAAAAAGAAAGAAAAGGAACAACCTAAATATATAAAAGACCAGAAGGTCCAGATTATTCTAGGCAAAAACAAGACCAATCCTGCATATAAGTATTTAATCAAACATGATTCGCAGCATGGAATCATAGATGACGCGGGATATATACCAGCGAGTGGTAAAAACATTGATTTTGCGGGTGTATATCTTTATAGGGTGCGGATAGGAACTATTATCGTGTCTGATATCCCGGAACAAGTGTTGGAGGATGCCAGTTCACCGAATTCTAAAAGGTATGACCATCAGTTATAAGTGAACTTCAGGGAGAAGGATCAGGGGTGAGGGTATCAATCACTCATTTAGAATTTTATTATCGGATTGCTTGACTGAAAGCACTTCCAGTATGGCCTAAGGTTGTCCTTGACCTCGTTCTCAACAATTTTGGTCTGTGTGTAGGCCGGGTCCTTGTGGAATTTCCTGGTCGCAGGCTCGGGCTCCTCTACTTCAATGTTCCATCCTGCCAGTCCCGAAATCAATGCCAGCCATGCATACGGCAGCACGCGCTTGTTATAGCCGGACGCTATCAGGTCCAGTTCCCTTCCCTCGCAGACCTCGTCGGCCAGGCATCGGACTTTCTCTCCGATCATGTGGAACCCCTTCACCGGCAGGCCGAGGTCGGTAAGTCCGTCATCGGGGTGAGGGTCTGAGCCGCCGTTGCGGATAATGATCTGCGGTTTAAACTCCCTCACCAGCGGTTCTACGATCTCGCAGAAGACGCGGTAATATGAATCGTACGCCGCGTTGGGCGGCATGGGTATGTTCACGGTAAATCCCTTTCCGGCGCCTGCGCCGATA
>JAPLHL010000105.1 GCA_026389655.1 Chloroflexota bacterium | reverse complement strand
AACAGTAACTTGGAAAAACTCTGGAAATTGGAGGCTATTACTAAAGACCGTAAACTATTTAGGATCCACAAGATTTAGGTAACTTGATTTATGACGCAATGATAACTCACTGGGTAACACTTATTTTTGACGCAACACGGTGGATGCGTATTGAAAGCAGGCCTTATATCGGCGACAAACAATTGAACAATCTTGCCACCTGAAATACCAGGATAGCCATTGTAAACGACAGTACCAGTTGGAAGATCACGGTGAAGGCCGGCCATCGCCAGCTTCCTGTTTCCTGCTTGATGGCTGAGATTGTGGCCACGCACGGTATGAACAGCACCTGCACTACCAGGAAGGCCACAGCCGCAGCCGGGGTCAGCATTTGTTTCAATTGTTGAGTAAGATCGGTACCACTGCCGCTCAACATCACACCCAGCGTAGCGATCGTGTTTTCCTTGGCCACGAAACTGGATAGGAGTGCTACCATCATCTGCCAGTTGAGTCCCATCAATCGTCCCAGGGGCTCGAGCCATTTTCCGATGCCTGCCAGTATGCTGTCGTTAATATTCCCGTTGGGGATTATTGACAGGAGCCAGACTATGATGGATACAGCCAGTATCAGGGTGCCTGCGCGCTTGATAAAGGCCAGTATGTTCTGCCAGGTAACCAAACCTATGAGTTTTAAATCTGGCACGTGATAAAGGGGCAGCTCCATAATCAATGCGCTGCTCTCACCGCGTATGACAAACTTTTTGAGTATCAGCCCGGTTATCACCAGCATCAACAGGCTGAATAGCATAATTCCGATTGAGACCAGTACCCCTGCAGTCCCGAAGAATGCAGCGGCAATAATGGCGACTACGGCCATCCTGCCTGTGCATGGGACAAGCGGCGTTATCAATATTGTGAGGAGGCGGGCGCGCGGCGAGTCTATAATGCGTGTTCCCAAGATCGCGGGTACGTTGCATCCGAATCCCAGTACCAGTGGCATGCACGACTTACCGTGAAGCCCAAGCGCATGCATGAACCTGTCTGTTACGAAGGCGGCCCGTGCCGTATAGCCGGTGTCTTCCATCAAAGCCCACGCCGCAAAGAAGAAGAAAAGTATCGGGACAAATGTGAGCACTGTACCGGCGCCGGCAAGAACGCCGTCGGCCAGGAATCCCTGAAGCCATTGCGGCATAAAAGAAAGGGTGTGAATAAATTCCCTGGCTCTCACAATCAAATTGACGTCGAGGAATTTCTGTATCGGGACCCCGATGCTGAAAACCAGCCAAAAGATGGCGCCGAGTACTGCCACCAGTATAAAAAGTCCCCAGATAGGGTGCGTCGCAGCACGGTCAATTTTCTCTGTCAATGAGACCTGTCCAATATGTGGTTTTTCCTGTGATACCGCCATCATCCTCTCGATCCATTCGAACCGAAGCGTGGCAATGGTGACAGCCGCCGACTCATTTTCTCTTAGATAAGATTCCAGTGCAGGCCAATGTTCTCCTGGCATGCGTCCCCTGATCAGCTTGTTAATCTGGTCGTCGCCCTCGAGCAGCTTCATAGCCGTCCAGTGTTTTGGATAAGGAGCGGTTACGCCGTTATCCAGCAGCCTCTCAACATGGTCTATTACGCCCTTTATCTCACTACCGTACTCGATGTGCTTCACGTCACGTAAGCCGGCCGCTGCTCCGCACTCCTGTTCGATCTGACTTACCAACTCATGGAGACCCCTGTTCGCACGGGCCACTATCGGGATGACCGGTATATTGAGTGTTTTCGATAAAGCCTCGGGATTGATTTTCTTACCCTGCTGCTCGGCGACATCGATCATATTCAGAGCAATTACCAGGCGCGGGGCCAGCTCAATCAATTCGGCCACCAGGTAAAGGTTACGCTCCAGGCTGGCTGCGTTGAGAACTGCCACTACAACATCGGGATTCTCGTTTATCAGGTAGTCCCTGGCGATCTGTTCTTCGGTCGAATTGGCTGTCAGGCTGTATGTGCCCGGAAGGTCGACGATATTCATCGTCAGATTGCCCTGGCGGAATATCCCGGTTTTCTGTTCAACGGTTTTGCCCGGCCAGTTGCCCACATGCTGCGATAGCCCGGTCAGCAGGTTGAAGACCGTGCTCTTGCCCACGTTGGGTGCGCCGGCCAGTGCCACCGTGATTGTTTTCTCTGCCAGCTTTTCTAGCACGCCTGTTCCTTTTGGATTACGCAGATTATATCGGCCAGCTCTCTTCCGATTGCCACTTCGGTATCACGCACCTTGACAAGCACGGGACCGTGATGATAGTTCTCCATCATCTTTATCACGCTGCCCGGTGTAAAGCCCAGTGACAGGCACCTGCCCTGCGAGCTACTACCGCCGCCGCACGTTTTAATGACTGCCGTCTGGCCGGGAGGCAATTTGCCAAGCGGCATTCCAGCTTTTTCTTTGGACACGGTCTCGTGTGGCGCTGCCTCCGCTATAAGGATGGATGCCGTATCACTATTCAGCTTGATTTTTTCTCTGGCATGCTCGATATCCATTGAGCCGTCCTTATTTCGTTTCAATACTTTCACGATTGTGCCAGGACGTAAACCCAATTTTTCTATATTTTTTAAAAGCCGGGGGTCTTCATCACTTATTGACAGGATTCGCACGTCTTGGGAGGGGGGGAATTGTGAGATAGGGGTTGTCGTCTCTGGCCTCATGTTCCCGCTTGCGTCGGGTATGGAATGCCCGTGAGGGCACGTATCTATGTCCCCCAGCAATTTTGCTAGCCTTTTCTCGACGTCCGGTGACGTGGCGTGCTCTAGCCGGCAGGCTTCTTCGTGTACCCTGTCCCACTCCATACCAAGCATATCTGTCAGGAATCTCTCCCAAAGTCGGTGCCGCCTGATGACCGCAAGAGCCCTCTCCTCACCGGAACGTGTAAGCACAGCCCCTTTGTTCGCTTTATGGTCAATCAGCCCTTTGCTATCCAGCGTCCGCAGCATATCGGTGACGGCAGGCTGCGAAACTCCCAAGTCGGACGCCAGGGATGAGGTGGAGACGGGGTTTTCCTTTACCTGTCTTTTGTAAATAGCTTCCAGATATTCTTCCGTCCGTTCACTTTCCATTTTGCGCCCCCAAATAATTAAGTCAGCTTAATTAAGCTGACTTAATTTTGGCATAAGAAATGGATATATGCAAATAACGATAATTTAAACGGCCGTACCTGTATTAAATAAAGGGTTTGCATAATAATAGTTTAGCTGCTAATATAATAAGGTACTAAATTAATGTCGAGATTGGACAGCCATAAAGAAATGAGTAAATCGAGGGAAGAGCTGCTGCGGGCATTGATGGAGAAACTGCGTTTTGTCATGAGGGGCATGCATACGGGCCAAGGGTTCCAATTTGGCGAGTTCACGGTGGGGCCGCCGCAGGTACGTATATTGTTCTATATTGCGAGAAAACCGGAGGGGGTATCCGTTAAGGAACTGGCCGAGGTGTTGAGTGTTACATCGGGCGCAGTTACCCAGTTCATCGACGCTCTCGTAGAAAAGGGTTTGGTAAGTCGTGAAGAGGATTGTAACGACAGGAGGCTGCTGCGGATAAAGCTAACTGAATATGCGCACGGTAAATTTAACGAATTTAAGAAGGACTACTTTGCATCAGTGAGCAGGGTGTTCGAACCGCTAAGCGATGAAGAGATACTGCAATTGACCAGGCTTTTGATGAAAGCGGATGTCCCTTCTAATATAAAGGAGCCTAATAGATGAATGTGAACCAGCAGGACGGGAATATCATTTCCGTTTCAGGATTGACAAAAAAGTTCAAGGATTTCGTAGCTGTCGATAATATCTCTTTCAATGTGAAAAAGGGTGAGATATTCGCCTTTTTAGGTCCTAATGGGGCAGGCAAATCCACGACGATACAGATGCTTACTACGTTACTCAAGCCGACCAGCGGCAAGGTGATGATAAATGGCAATGACCCGGCGAAAAATAAAGATGCGGTGCGGAAGTCCTTCGGCATTGTCTTTCAGGATCCCAGCCTGGATAGCGATCTTACTGCCTTGGAAAACATGCAGTATCATGCTGTGCTATATAAAGTACCGAAGGATGTCAGGGAAAAAAGGATAGAGGAGCTTCTACGCTTTGTTGAACTCTGGGACCGTAAGAACGACATGGTAAAGACCTTCTCCGGCGGTATGAAGCGCAGACTGGAGGTAGCCCGCGGGTTGCTTCATCACCCAGCGATCATGTTCCTGGATGAACCTACGCTCGGATTGGACCCACAGACCAGGAACCACATATGGAGCTATCTGAAAGATATCAGCCAAAAGGAAAATATGACCGTTTTCTTTACCACGCACTATATGGCAGAGGCGGAAAAGGTTGCCGAGAGAATAGCCATTATAGATCACGGCAAAATTGTAGCTGTGGGCAGTTTGGAGGAGCTGAAGGATCAGACAAAGACCAATTCCCTTGAGGAAGCATTTATAGCGATTACAGGGAATACTATCAGGGAAGAACAGGTCAATGGTGTTGGCAGAATGAGAGCAATGTCAAGATTATGGGGGCGACGTTAATGAGCACAATTTATATACTCTGGTTTAGGCAGGTTATAAAATATTTCCGGACACCGTCCCGTATCATAGGTTCACTGGGTCAACCCTTACTGTTTTTATTAGTATTCGGGTTTGGTTTCGGTTCT
>JAPLHL010000168.1 GCA_026389655.1 Chloroflexota bacterium | reverse complement strand
TCATGATCGGCGGCGGCCAGATGAACGAGGACATCAGGAAGTATACCGGTGCTGATGCATATGGTGAGGATGCCATGGCAGGCGTAGCCCTGGCCAGAAAGTGGACGGGGACTTAATGAAAATGCACTACGAGTGGAGGCGATAATGATGGAAACCAGCGTTGCTAAGACCAGAGAGAAACTGGACCTGTGGTGCTCGGGACCGGGCATAGCGTTCGCCGGCCCGCAGGCGGAGCAGGATTACAGGAAAAGGTCCCGCAGAATCTCAGATGCCATTCAACTTAAAGTTCCGGACCGTGTGCCGATCGCTCCCCTGGTGACATTCTTTCCTGCTAACTACGCCGGCATGACGGCACAGGATGTAATGTATGACCACGATAAAGCCTATGAAGCCTTCAAGAAAGTGGCGCTGGACTTTCAGTGGGATACAGCTATGAACCATTTAAATACCCTGTCCGGGCCCATGTTGGAGGAGCTGGATTATAAACAGCTTAAATGGCCCGGGCATGGCGTACCAGTCAATCGCAGCTACCAGTTTGTAGAAACGGAATACATGAAAGCCAATGAATATGATATTTTTCTTAACGACCCCTCGGATTTCATGATAAGGACCTACCTTCCCCGTATTTGCGGCACGCTGGCGCCGTTCCAGTTGATGCCGCCGCTGACTATGGTATTCCCGTACTATGTAGGTGTTATGATGATGATGGCCGGGATGGCTGTGAGCGGCGCTGCGTCCGCCTTCGAATCTATAATCAAGGCGCAGGAAAAATTTGTTAATCTCGCCGTCAGCACTGGCATCTTTAATGGCGAGATGCAAGCGCTGGGCTTTCCTATCATGATGGGCGGCACTACACAGGCGCCATATGATACTCTCGGCGATTCCCTCAGGGGCACACAGGGCATAATGCTGGATATGTATCGTCAACCTGAAAATCTGCTTAAGGCACTGGATAAACTGCTTCCGACCGCCATCCAGATGGCAATCGCTTCCAGCGCGATGTCGCTTAGTCCAGTGGTGTTTATACCTCTCCACAAGGGGCCGATGGGCTTCATGTCATTGGAGCAGTTCAAGAAATTTTACTGGCCTACCCTGCACAAGCTCATGCTGGCATTGATCGAGCAGGGTTTGGTCCCCATGCCGTGTTTCGAAGCGGATTATACCGACCGGCTGGATATAATCAAAGATATTCCTGCAGGGAAGGCTATTTACTGGTTTGAGAAGACCGATATATTCAAAGCGAAAGACGTACTGGGCGATCGCGTTTGCATCAGGGGTAATGTCCCTTCATCTCTTATGTGCACCGGAACGCCAGAACAGGTCAGGCAGTACTGCAAAAAGTTGATCGATGTCGTCGGCAAGAACGGGGGTCTGATTGTAGATGGCGATGTCGGCATCCCGGACGAGGCGAAAGTAGAAAACGTCAGGGCAATGACGGATTTCGTCAAAGAGTATGGTGTTTACAGGTAAAGTGGGGCTTCTAAAGTAAACAAATTCACGCCGCATAGCACATGCAGCGTGAACTGTGACAGCCAAATTAGGATTTATTACCTGCCCGGGTATTTAAACTTTATCGAGCCAGGCCTCTGCGTCATGTTTGTTATTAAAGACCATTTTCTCCATTCCTGAGGCTTTTGAGTATCTATCCATCACCATTTTTGCAATTGCATCATCAGATAAAATCTCGGCAGTTTTTTTTAGTCCGGCGTTGATTAGTGTTTTTTGGGCCTGCTCATGTATGGGGCCTAATTCCGGGGCCGGCGTTTTCATCTGTGTTAAATCGGTTAAGATTGTAAAACCTTTGGTAACTGCTGCTGAAGCCTTTTTTACATCATCAATATAATTGGGCACATCGGATGGGCTAGCCCAGAAACCAACTACAGTAAGATACATGCGGTTCTTATTGCTATCAACTGACACTGAATACTTGTTTGTCTTTGCTATCTCTGTCATTTGAGTCATTCTCCTTTAAATACTTCCAACCCTGATATGTTGATATTGCTGGCTTTATACTGCACGATTGAAACAGATGCTGCTAAGAAATGCCGGGTTGTATAGTGGGCGTCACATCTAGCTGCCTTTACCCCCTTATTTATGCCAAAAGTGGTTTATTATAACATATAGTCTTGAAATAGTAGCCTATTATTGCACTGAAATTATCTTCGCATATACCACTTTTCGAGAGTAGCAAGCAGCAAATATCAGCTGCAGATAAGACCAACGTTTTCGAGAGTCAGACCGGTAGCCCGGACTATGCAATTGATTATTTTACGTAGAATTAATCATTGACACCAGCTCTTCCACGCAATCGATGTCGATTACGTTAACTGCAGCCCTTAGCTCAGGGCAGGTTTTAGCGTGAGACCGTCAGCGATTTCAATTCTTTGTAATCGGGGTCGCGGAATATCAGCGTTGCAGTGTCTTGCGACACGGTAACGTCCATGAAGGCACGCTGATTGCCCAAATACCAGGTGCTGGCCGGAGAGATATACGACCTCTCGGGATCTGGTAAACCGCCAAAGGCGCCGCATATAACATAAGTGATATTGTTTTTCTGTAACAGCTCAAGCAGGTGGTTATGTCCCGAGAAGACGAGATTGACATGATATTTTTCGAATAACGGCACGAGCTTTTCGATCATATTCTTGTCGTCATACCATGGCCACATTTCCCAGTAACCCCCGGAGGCATAGTAATAGCAATGACTCATCACTATACGCCAATCTCCGGATGGTATGGTTGAAAGCTGTTTTTCCAGCCATGCTGCCTGTTCCGGTGTATAGGTCTCAGCACCCCATTCAAGGTCGAGCAGCAGGAAATGCACATTGCCTGAGTCGATGCGCTGCCAGAGCCGCGAGCCGGTCTGAAGT
>JAPLHL010000038.1 GCA_026389655.1 Chloroflexota bacterium | reverse complement strand
GTAATCGGTTACGATAGCCATCATGCCGTAACATAGCTCTGCTTCCCTGGCCAGCTTGGCTTCAGGCAGGGCAGTCATAAGGATAACATCGGCTCCCCATGACCGGTATAGTTCCGATTCGGCCCTGGTGGAGAACTGAGGGCCTTCCATGACGATACATGTTCCGCCGTCGTGTACACGGCCCCCGATCTTGTGTACAGCTTCATAAAGCACATCGGATAGAGCCGGGCAATAGGGGTCGGCAAATGCCACATGCCCCACTATCCCGTTGCCAAAAAAAGTGTCAGGCCGCAGGAATGTGCGGTCTATAATCTGGTCCGGTATCACTATGTCCGTCGGCTTGATTTTCTCTTTGAGGCTGCCGACTGTTGAAATGGCAATGACATATTCGACCCCGAGGGACTTGAGTGCATAAATGTTTGCCTTTGAAGGCAATTCCGACGGCAGTATTTTGTGTCCGACCCCGTGACGGGGCAGGAATGCTGATGTCACGCCCTCAATTTCACCCAGAATAATTGCATCACTCGTATCACCGAACGGTGTTTTTACCCTTGTTTCTCTGACTTTTTTCATACCGTCCAGTTGATAGAGACCGCTTCCTCCGATTATGCCTACCCTGGCTTCCTGCATTAATGGCCCTCCTGAAAAATAGATTTGATATTACGTTTATAAGGTTTTTTTATTATACCGTTTTGCGTGACTATGGCACTTATGTATTTATTGGGGGTTACGTCAAAAGCCGGGTTGAGAGCTGATATGTTTTGAGGCGCTATTCTTACCCCGCGTATCTGGAAGATTTCTTCCGGGTCACGTTCTTCAATTGGTATCTCATCACCTGAGCCGATCGATGAATCGATGGTGCTCACAGGGGCGGCTACATAAAATGGCACATGGTTTTCATGGGCCAGTACCGCAACCGGGTATGTGCCGATTTTGTTGGCTGTGTCCCCGTTGGACGCTATGCGGTCGGCTCCTACTATGACGCAGTCAATCTGGCCCCTGCTGAGAAAATGGCCGGCCATGTTGTCGGTTATCAGCTTGAAGGGTATTTTAAGCTGCAGGAGTTCCCATGTTGTGAGCCTTGCGCCCTGAAGCAGCGGACGGGTCTCGTCTACATAGACCATAATATTCTTGCCTTGCTCCGCAGCTGCCTTAATAACGCCCAGTGCAGTTCCGTATGATGTGCCGGTGGCAAGCTGACCGGTATTGCAGTGCGTGAGCACCTTGAAGCCGTCTTTCAGCAAATCGGCGCCGGCTTTGCTGAGGTCGGACATCGCCTTTTCTTCTTCCCTGTTTATCAGGGCAGCGGTATCCACCATGGCCTGCTTGATATCGGTGGCGTTAGCTTTATCGGCAATGGCTTGTTTTTGGCGTTTGATAGCATAAAAGAGGTTAACTGCCGTCGGCCTTGATCCGGCAAAATCGCTGAAAACTGTCTGCAGTTCATTCAGGAAACTTTCCCTGTCTGTTACCTTGATTGATATTGCTCCAAGCGCTATCCCGTAGGCGGCTGCAATGCCGATCGCCGGGGCCCCGCGGACCTTAAGCTGTTTTATAGCTGATACAACTTCTTTATAATCGGCTGTCTCGAGGTAGATTTCCCTCAACGGTAATTCAGTCTGATCAAGCAGTTTTATACGGTCCCCCAGCCACTCAATCGTTTTCATTCTAAATATCCTTTCCTTTTTTCCAATCTTGAAATGCCTTGTCGAAATTGCTGACGAATGCTTGTTTATCGGCGGGGGTAATGTTGACCGACACGCGTCCTTTGCGGGCTATTTCAAGAGCACTGGATTGCGACATGTTTGTGGGTAGATTAATGCCGGCAGTAAACCATCGTGGGTCCCTGACGCCCGTTACTGTTTCAAAAGGTATGTTGAATGCAAGAGGACCCCTGAACTCGATCCTTATTTTATTATTTAGTATGCAATATTTTATAGGTAAGATGAAAACGTACAGGATCGCCATAACAACAGCGGCGCCTGCTGCTACATAGATACCCGCAGCATCGAATTTTGAAATAATAAAAACGGAAATGAAAATGAGCGCAGGCGGAAGCATGAAAATAAGTTTTAAACCCTTTTGTATGATATCGACAGGATAACCCTTAGATAGCAATATATTTTGAATATCTGCAAATGATTTTCCTTGTTGTTTTAAGGATACAGCAGTATGAAGTATATCTTTTTCAATCTCTA
>JAPLHL010000318.1 GCA_026389655.1 Chloroflexota bacterium | reverse complement strand
AACAGTAACTTGGAAAAACTCTGGAAATTGGAGGCTATTACTAAAGACCGTAAACTATTTAGGATCCACAAGATTTAGGTAACTTGATTTATGACGCAATGATAACTCACTGGGTAACACTTATTTTTGACGCAACACGTACGGAACAGGGCAACTTGGGGCAGAGGTCAATCGAAGTTAGCTTATACATGATGCTCAGGCAGATATGAATAATCTGCAAGCTTTACCAAAACAAAGACGGCGGGGGTTAGTCCCCGCCGTCTTTGAATAATCTTTCTAATTCCAATTATACTTCGCGGAATTCGCCTTCTACCGTACCTTCGTCTTTAGGCGGCGGAGGAGTTCCACCAGCAGAGCCTGCCCCTTCACTACCACCCGGCGGTGGTGGGTTGTTTTGCTGATAAACAGCCGCTCCAATCTTTTGCATGGAATCATTCAGTGCCTGCAGGGAACTCTTTATATAGTTTATATCCTGCCCCTGCAAAGCTGACCTCACAGCACTGATTTTGCCTTCGACCTCACTCTTAAGGTCGGCAGGTATCTTATCGCTGTACTCTCGAATTGTTTTCTCGGCCGAGTACACGGTGGCTTCAGCCACGTTCTTTGTTTCGACCTCTTCCTTTTTACGCGTGTCATCAGCGGCATGCGCCTCTGCTTCACGACGCATCTTTTCGACTTCGTCCTTATTCAAGCCGCTGGAAGCCGTGATGGTAATTTTCTGTTCTTTCCCTGTGCCCTTATCCTGTGCACGAACATTAAGTATGCCGTTGGCATCTATGTCAAAGGTGACCTCTACCTGGGGCACGCCACGTGGTGCCGGCAATATACCGTCAAGAATGAACCTGCCCAACGTTTTGTTATCACCTGACATGGGACGCTCACCCTGCAACACATGTATTTCGACGCTTGGCTGATTATCAGCCGCAGTGCTGAATACCTGGCTTTTAGATGTCGGGATGGTCGTATTTCTCTGGATGAGAGGAGTCATAACACCACCCAAAGTCTCGATACCCAATGTGAGCGGGGTCACATCCAAAAGCAGGATATCTTTCACATCTCCCTTGAGTACGCCACCCTGAATAGCTGCACCCAAAGCAACAGCTTCATCAGGATTAACACCCTTGATCGGCTCCTTACCGAAGAACTGCCGGACGATTTCCTGCACCCTCGGCATTCTGGTCATACCACCAACCAGTATTACGTCGGTTACCTGAGCCGCAGTCAAACCTGCGTCAGCCAGTGCTTTCTTACAAGGTTCAATACTCCTTTCAAGAAGATCAGCAGATAACTGTTCGAGTTTCGCACGGGTCAGAGTTATATTCAGATGCTTGGGACCTGCGGCATCAGCCGTAATGAACGGAAGATTAATCTCCGTCTGGCCGACTGTCGACAGCTCCCTCTTGGCCTTCTCGGCTGCATCCTTAAGCCTCTGTAAAGCCATCTTGTCCTGCCTGAGGTCAATGCCCTGTTCCTTCTTGAATTCATCGGTAAGCCAATCCATGACCTTCAGGTCGATATCATCGCCGCCAAGGTGCGTGTCACCGTTGGTGGACTTGACCATGAACGTACCCTCGCCAAGCTCCAGTATTGAGACATCGAATGTTCCGCCGCCGAGGTCGTAAACGGCGATCTTCTCTTCCTTCTTCTTATCCATGCCGTAAGCTAATGCAGATGCGGTCGGTTCGTTGACAATGCGGATCACATTTAAGCCCGCAATAGTGCCTGCATCCTTTGTAGCCTGCCTCTGGCTATCATTAAAGTAAGCGGGAACTGTGACTACCGCATCCGTAACTTTCTCGCCGAGGTAAGCTTCAGCATCCAACTTGAGTTTTTGCAGAATCATGGCCGAAATTTCGGGTGGGCTGTATTCCTTGCCACCCATGACCACTTTGGCATCACCGTTAGATGCCTCTACTATCTTGTATGGCAATCTCTTGATATCACTTTGTACTTCAGCATCCTTGAATTTTCGGCCCATAAGGCGCTTGATACTGAAGATGGTGTTCTCCGGATTAGTTATAGCCTGTCTCTTTGCAAGTAAGCCAACAAGCTTCTCACCTTTTTTGTCCACCGCCACAACCGATGGAGTTAAACGCTCTCCTTCCCGGTTAGTTATGATTACCGGCTCTCCACCTTCCATGGTGGCTACAAGGCTGAATGTTGTTCCAAGGTCTATTCCTACTGTTCTACCCATTTAATCCTCCTAAGCAACAATTAATTTTCAAAATATCAGTAACCAGGTAATTTTGCTGATTACCCTGCTATCAAAATTATTTATTCCCAGAATTATTTTCGTTGTTTGATTTTCCTTTTCCTACTGTAACCTGGGCTGCTCTCAGCACCTTGTTTTTCATAGTATAGCCCTTCCTGTGTTCCGAGATAACTATTCCTTCTTCACCATCTTCATAGGCTATAGCTTCATGAATGTTGGGGTCAAATGGCACTCCTGCACAATCTATCTCGGTACATCCATTCGACTGTAGAACATCCTGCAGTTTGCGCTGAATTATCCTGAAACCTTCAGTCCAGGTTGAGTCTGTACACCCCGGCTGGGCCATAGAAAATGCACGTTCCATGTCATCCACTACCGGTAACAGAGACTTGATGAGTTCCGCATTGGACCACATTAATGAGTCCTGCTTCTCTTGCTCTGTCCTTTTCTTATAATTTCTAAAATCGGCCTCGGATCTTTGAAGACTGGCCAGTAATTCATCTGCCCGCGCCTTCTCTGCGGCAATTGCTTTTTTCAGGTCCTCTATACTCTCCTGTTCTTGTGTAACGGGTTCCTCGCCCACGTTGTCCTCCTTAATAATCCAGGCACTAATCGTTCTTGCAAACTCTGGCGACCAGCTCACTCAGGAGGCTTGATATATAATTAACAGCGGAAATCGCTTTCCGGTAATCCATCCTCTTTGGGCCAATAACGCCAACCGTGCCCCGTGCCTGTTCAGGGACACCATAGTTGCTTAAGACAAGGCTTAAGCCATGAAGTGACGTTTCAGTGTTTTCCTCACCGATAATTACTTTGACACCTTCATCCGTCACCTGCCAATCAATTAAATGCTTCAGCCACCCTTTAGCTTCCATAAGTTCAAGTACACCAAGCATCCTTTCACGCTGGATGAATTCCGGCTGCCCCAGCATAAGGCGCACTCCTTCAAGATATGAATCGCTGTGTTCAATCGCATCTTCGCTGGACATAATATCAGATATGGTACCTAATATCTTTCGCTCTAAGGGTGTCAAATCACGCTTCTTCGCCGCAATCTGATTGTTCGTCTGTCCCGTATATTCACGGTTAAACTTAGCTGCTGTTTCATTTAGCTGCTGCTGGGTCACGGGAGTATCAAAGTTTAGTGTCTGTCTACGTAAAACGGCATTGCTTAATATAAGAACAAGCATTGCCATATACTCTTGCATCTCTACGAGTTCCAGATGCCTGAATTTGCTTTCAGATGATTTCGGGAAAGTGATAATAGCGGCATTGCCTACAATTTGAGCCATAGCAGTCGCAGCAATTTTGAGTAAACGGTCATACTCATCCACGGCCGTATCCATAAGATTTCGTATACGTTTCTGCTCGTCTCCGGGCAAACCAACATTTCGTGAGATGGTTTCTACGTAGAACCTGTAACCTTTATCCAGCGGGACGCCACCTGATGAAGTGTAGGGCCTTGTTATAAACCCTTCTTCCTCGAGCGATGCCATGTCATTGCGAATTGTAGCAGGGCTAACTCCCAGGCTATGATGACGTAAAATCATCTCAGAAGCCACAGGGGTTGCCGTAGCTATATACTCACTAACTATTATTTTTAGTACGTCGTCTCGTCTCTTATAAGCAGCCTTGCTCATTTTTAGCACTCTCCACTTTAGACTGCTAATTTACTATATAATGTAGCACCTGTAGCAAAACAAGTCAAAACATCTGTAAGCAACAGGGCGGCTATATAGCCGCCCTGTATTATATTATTTATTTCATTTACAAAAGTATGGTCATTTTGGAGCGGCCGTAACCTCCAGTACAACGTCTGACCACTGCAAGAACTGGGCAACGCCGTTCCCGTTCGTGGTACGCTTGGTAAACGTCGCCTCTGCCTGAAAACGCTCGAGCCGGTCAGATACTGCATTAATCAGTTCAGGTGTCACGTCCACTTCCACCAGGGGTTTGCTCATACCATACAGTTCGTTTCTCTCAACGGGGCTGCCTTCAACATTAAATTTAGGCAACGTTCCAATCGGCCATGATAAACGCCTAATCTGGAAATTTCCTACTCCCGTTATCGGATCAAATGGATCATCTCCAACAACTCTTCCGTTTATGAATTTAAGCCTGGCCTGCTTAATTTCCATGCCCATGAGCGGGAAAATGTTATAGCTAAAGAATGCACGATACCCAATATTTTTATCATCGTCGCCGGCTTTATAATAGCTTGTATCTTTATCGCCCTCAAATGTGACTGTACCGCTTTCTTGCTTAACAAGGATAATCGTTTGTACTCCACTAATTGATGCGACAGGAATTATGATTTCCTGCTTTGTCTCAGCTCCCTTTCCATCGCTTACTATCACAAAGACACTGAAGTTGCCATTTTTGCTGGGTGATGTCCAGGAGACCTTATTGCCAACGCCGCTTAGCGTACCTGCATTTCCATCATCCCATTTATACTGCAAAGAGTCACCGTCCTGATCATTGGCTATGGCAGTGAGAGTCGTCCGGGATGCAAATTGAAGCGCTGCAGGATCTGCTGTTAAGCTGGTAATCGTGGGGGGATGATTTGCGCTGACCTTAATAGTGACTATAGATTCAGCCGTCATACCCTTCCCATCATCCACAGTCAGTTTTATATCGTAGTCCCCATATTCCTTTGGAGCAAGCCATATATTATTACCGCGTCCCGATTCTTTAAAAGAACCACCGGACGCAGTCCATTTAT
>JAPLHL010000351.1 GCA_026389655.1 Chloroflexota bacterium | reverse complement strand
AACGCTGACGGAGCCGGGCGGCAAAATAGGTGATATGACTATGCCGGCAGGCAAGGTGGCGCTGGCCACGGTCTGCAGCATAGTGGTCAATGGCACACTGCTCAAGGCCGGCGTGCCGATGAACTCCAAATTCGGCGGCCTGCTCCAGATTATAGACCACAATCCTTTGCGGTTCGTCGAGCTGATCCATTATGCAGGATGCTCTCTTGACCCTTCCGTAGTTTTTATAAAAGCCAAGATGACATCGGTGACTGATGCGGCAAAAACCGGCAATGGCACCATTCTGGCCAACTTCAGGGAAGTCCCATCAATTTGCCTACCCATCTGCCAGAACGTGATCAACAAACTGACCAGGGCCGGATTAAACGGGGTGTTACTGTTAGGCAATGTCAGCGAGCCAGTATGCGAGGTCTCAGTGGACCTGAACAGGATAGGGATGGTGCTCCTGGGTGGATTGAACCCTATGGCTGCCGTAGAAGAAGCCGGGGTTGAAATCGAAACTCATGCCATGAGCACCCTGGTGGATTATTCGAGCTTGGTCGACTTTGAGGACTTGATTCAAAAAAAGCCAACCAGTATTTGAAAAGCCCGATTACAAACATTAAAGCAATTCCCCGACTCTGATCGTAAAACATAAATAATAATATAGGAGGAAAAATGTCACAGATCAATCCATTCGAAATCGTAAGAAGGCAGGTAGACAAGTGTTCCCGCATTTTGAAACTCGACCAGGACGTCACCGATGTCCTGAAGAGCCCAATGCGCGAACTGCATTTATCACTGCCTGTCCACATGGACAACGGCAAAGTCAAAGTATTCCAGGCTTACCGCGTCCAGTATAACGATGCCAAGGGCCCCACAAAGGGCGGCATACGTTTTCACCCGGATGAGACCATTGATACCGTCCGTGCGCTGGCAGCCTGGATGACCTGGAAATGCTCCCTGATGGATCTGCCCCTTGGCGGCGGGAAGGGCGGCGTCATCTGCAATCCAAAGGAAATGTCCGAGGGAGAGCTTGAGCGCTTGAGCAGGTCCTATGCTCGCGCTGTATATCAGTTCATAGGCCCTGAAAGGGATGTCCCGGCGCCCGATGTTTACACAACCCCCCAGATTATGGCATGGATCATGGATGAGTATTCGGCCATGGCCGGTAAATCACAGTTCGGCGTCATTACAGGCAAACCCCTGGCGCTGGGCGGTTCCAAGGGCCGCGGCGATGCCACTGCCAAAGGCGGAATGTACTGCATCCGCGAGGCAGCCAAGCTACTAAAAATTGACCTGTCCAAAGCAACCATTGCAGTCCAGGGTTATGGAAATGCAGGTTACTATGCCGCCAAGCTGGCCAAAGAAATGTTCGGCTCTAAAATCATTGCAGTGTGCGATAGCCAGGGAGGCTGCTACTGCAAGACAGGAATTGACGCCGAAGAGGCACAGAAGATAAAGACCAAGACCACATCCGTGTGCAATATGAAAACTGGAGATAAGATCAGCAGCGAAGAAATACTCGAACTTGACGTTGATATCCTGATTCCCTCAGCCATGGAAAACGTTATAACCGAAAAGAATGCGGCTAATATAAAAGCCAAGATCGTTGCCGAGCTGGCCAACGGCCCATGCACACCTGAAGCAGATGATATCCTTTATAAAAAGGGTATACACGTAATACCTGATTTCCTCTGCAATGCAGGCGGCGTGACCGTCTCCTACTTCGAGATGGTGCAGAACTTCAATATGTACTACTGGACAGAAAAAGAGGTTTACGAACGCCTGGATGCCAAGATGACCACTGCCTATCATGACGTTTATAACACCCACAAGGATTATAAAATCAACATGAGACAGGCCGCCTATGTACGTGCCGTTGAGCGCGTTGTCGAAGCCATGAAGCTTCGCGGCTGGGTGTAGGATTACACAATACTTAAATAATAGAGAGGCCGGCTGATATCAGCCGGCCTCTTATTTTTCTTAAACGGAAAATAAATTCCGGTCAGTTTTTTCTCTACTTATTCCAGGTAGTCCTTTAGCTTGCGGCTGCGGCTTGGATGGCGCAGCTTACGCAACGCCTTGGCCTCAATTTGCCGGATACGTTCCCTGGTTAAATTGAACTCCTGTCCAACTTCCTCCAGCGTCCTGGCCCTGTCATCCTCCAGGCCGAATCTCAACGAGATGACTTTTCTTTCCCTGTCCGTAAGCTCAGACAACACCTCGTTGATCTGCGCCCTTAGCAATCCCATAGCAGCAGCCTCATTGGGAGGCATAGCCAGTTTATCTTCGATAAAGTCTCCCAGGTGGCTGTCTTCTTCCTCGCCAACAGGCGTTTCCAGTGACAGTGGGACCCTGGTAAGTTTCATTATCTCAGTTACTTTTTCTGACGTGATCTCCATGGCCAGGGCAATCTCATCCACATTCGGCTCGCATCCGTTTTCCTGTGTCATTTGCCGTCTTGTCTTCAGCAGCTTGTTGATATTTTCAACCATGTGTACGGGTATCCTGATGGTACGCGCCTGGTCGGCAATTGCCCTGGTAACCGCTTGCCTTATCCACCAGGTAGCATATGTGCTGAATTTAAAGCCGCGCCTGTATTCGAACTTATCTACAGCCCGCACAAGACCTATATTGCCCTCCTGTATAAGATCCAGGATAGGCATATGGCGAAGGCTGTATTTCTTGGCAAGTAGATTGGCCTCAATCAAGTGCCTGGCAGACTTATCCGCTTCCTTCCTGACACCCCTGGAATGGGCCTTGAACGAATCTTTCAGTGGGGCCAGTTTCTTCAACAACTTTGCGTCAACCGGTTTGCCTAAAAACGATTCGAGTTCACTCCATGAAGCACGGTCTCCAATTATGTCATATGCCTTTGGGGGCAACAGCCGGCTATATATGGAAATCTCCGTGATATTGTGCCAGACTTCGGCTGACTGCTTTCCGCAATCTGCGCTTACTGCATCTACGAAGGAAACGTCTACGACACCGTCCAGTGACTTTCTTAATTCCGGGTTGAGAATTGTACGGCAAAAGCTCTGCGGATACTCCAGCTTCAGTGTTTTGTAGATGGAACTTATCACTGGATAGGCTGAAACCAGGTTCCTGAGGAGTGCTACCATTACACTAATTTCAAGGGCATACTCGTCAGGTTCGGCCCGGCATTGGCTCTCGATTCTAGCCAGGCCTCTACCATCCTCGACCTTCCCAGCCAGGGACCGCTCTTCTATTGCAGTGAGAAGCGAGACTTTTCCGATTTCCTTCAGGTACAGACGTATCGGGTCCTCGAATAAATCGATTTCCACTGGTCCCGGACCCGCGGCAGGCGCGAGCTTACTGAACGGATCCAGGGCAATAGGGCTTTCCAGCCCGCTTCCGATAGATACGATATCGTCCCAGAGCGAATTTGCGTTGGCGAACTCTTCTACTTCTTTTTCGTCGAAGACGCCCAGCTCAACTTCGTCACTGGCTAATGACTTACCACCCAATACTGTTACAAAACGTTCTTCAACAGCGGGTGCTTGTTGGTGTTTCAATTTTTAATATCTTCTCGATCCGCCTCTTCCTCCGCCTCCGCCTCCGCCTCCGCCACCACCATAACCACCACCTTTCTGACCATAGGACTGCCTACCACCACCTCCTCCTCCACCACGGCTTCCACCCTCACCTTTGGGACGGGCGCCGTTAACAGTTACCGCACGGCCTTTAATGTGCTTGCCGTTCAGGCCGGTGATTGCCGCCTGACCTTCAGTCTACTTGGGCATTTCGACAAATCCGAAACCTTTTGACTGGCCGCTGTAGTTATCCTTGATAATACTAACCGATGTGACCTCTCCAAAAGCCTCGAATTCGGTCTTCAAGTCAGCCTCAGTTACCTCGTATGAAAGATTCCCTACGTAAATGTTCATTAATCTAACTAATTCTCCAAAATTATTTTTATTTGCAGGTTCTAGCCTGCTTGTGTATATGGCAACGAGACTTTATC
>JAPLHL010000478.1 GCA_026389655.1 Chloroflexota bacterium | reverse complement strand
TGATAACCTGCTCGACGCACAGCTAGGCATTAAACATGCTGTGGTGACAACTGCTGTTGCGGTTGATGAGACGGAAAAAAGCAAGATAACAAGCCAGTTGGAAAAAATAACAGGAAAGAAAATTACTGTTAAGCTCCAGGTCAACCCGAATATTATCGGCGGCATGATCGCCAGGATCGAAGATACAGTGATCGACGGCAGTGTCCGCAACAGGCTGGACCTGCTTAGGAGAGACCTGGCAGAAGCAAGTAAATAAACAACCTTATAGGGGGTGAGCAGATTGAAATCCCAAGAAAAAGATATAGTATCGGTAATCAAAGAACAGATTGAGCACTTCGGTGCCACTGCCACCATGGTAGACGTTGGAACCGTGGTGGAGGTGGGCGACGGTGTAGCCCGCATCCAGGGACTGCGCAAGGCAAAGAACAATGAGTTGCTCGCTTTCCCGAATGGCATAATGGGGCTGGCCCTCAACCTGGAAGAAGATAATGTAGCCGCCGTCATCCTGGGTGAATACAGCCACATCAAAGAAGGTGACGAGGTGCACTGCACCGGCCGTGTTGTTGAAGTTCCGGTTGGAAACGAGCTTATCGGCCGCGTAGTGAACACACTCGGTCAACCATTGGATGGACTGGGACCGATTAAAACAACAAAGTCACGCCCTGTTGAACGTATCGCCCCCAACGTTGTGGACAGGCAGCAGGTTAATGTTTCCGTTCACACCGGCATTAAATGCGTGGACGCACTCATACCCATCGGCCGAGGGCAGCGCGAGCTTATCATCGGAGACCGTTCCATCGGCAAATCGGCGGTTGCAATAGATACTATTATTGCCCAAAAAGGCAAAGACCTTATATGCATCTACGTGGCCATCGGCCAGAAAACAGCTAAAGTAGCAAATATAGTTGAAACCCTGAAGAAATACGGCGCTATGGAACATACCATAGTCGTAGTTGCAACGTCTTCTGACCCTGCATCAATGCAATACCTCTCCGCTTACGCCGGTTGCGCAATGGGCGAGGAATTTATGGAGATGGGCAAGGATGCATTAATAATATATGATGACCTTTCCAAGCATGCCTGGGCATACCGCCAGGTTTCCCTGATCCTCCGCCGGCCTCCTGGACGCGAAGCATACCCGGGTGATGTATTCTACCTTCACAGCAGACTGTTGGAACGTGCTGCCAGGCTTTCCAATGAGCTGGGCGGCGGTTCACTTACCGCCCTTCCAGTCATTGAAATCCAGGCAGGCGATATGTCCGCATATATTCCTACCAACGTCATCTCAATTACCGACGGCCAGATCCTCCTGGAGACTGACACGTTCAACGCCGGTATACGCCCAGCGCTGAACGTAGGCCTGTCAGTATCCCGCGTGGGCGGCACTGCGCAGACCAAGGCCATGCGGCAGGTTGCAGGTAAACTTAAGATGGACATGGCGCAATACGCCGAACTTGCCACTTTTGCCCAGTTCGGCGCCTCGGACCTCGATAAGGCCACACTGGCTCAGCTTGAGCGCGGCAAGCGCATGGTAGAAATACTTAAACAACCCCAGTATGCTCCTCTTTCCCTTGAAAACGAGGTCATGATCCTTTTCGCAGTTACCAATGGTTTTGTTGATAATGTACCCGTTGAAAAAGTTTCAGCATTCGAAAATGCTTTCTACAAATTCATGGCCAATAGCCATCCTGAAATTGGTAAAAAGATAGCGGCTGACAAAGCGATAAAACCCGAAACTGAAGCAGACTTAAAGAAGGCAATTGCAGAATTCAAGCAGGGCGCTGCTTATTGAGGCGATTTAAATGGTAAGTCCGAAAATACTGAGGCGACGGATACGCAGTGTCCAGAGCACGGCCAAGATCACCCGTGCCATGGAAATGATAGCCACTGCCAAAATGAAAAAGGCACAGGATTCAGCTGTAGCCGGCAGGCCTTATAGCGATAAGCTCATGCAGGTCATCGCCGACCTTTCCGCCCAGGCAGCTGCCGGAGGCGCAGTACATCCCTTGCTGGAAACACGCCCGGTTAAAAAGATAGCCGTTATTCATATTACGACCGACAGGGGGCTCTGCGGTGGTTTAAACACCAATCTCAACAGGCTTGTCGGCAATTTTATCCTGGAACAGAAGGTACCGGTTACATTAATAACCGTCGGAACCAAAGGCCGCGATTTCATGCGCCGGTCAATGCGTGAACTGCGTGCAGAATTCACTAAAATGAATGACAAGCCCAAGATGGCAGATACCATGGCCATATCCCAGATAGTGATAGCGGACTATACCAACGGGACTTACGACCGGGTATACATCGCTTTTTCTAAGTTCATTAACCTGATGACACAGAAACCCACCATGGAACTAATCCTGCCGGTTGAGCCGGCGGTGTTGCCCAAGACAGTCAGCCCGGAATATATTTTCGAACCCAACGCTATGCATGTTCTCGGCGGGCTCCTGCCAAGGTTCGTCGAAATGCAGGTGTATCATGCCGTACTTGAGTCAAAGGCCAGCGAGCAATCAGCGCGCATGATGGCAATGCGCAATGCCACGGATAACGCTTATGACGTTATATCGGAATTAACGCTGACTTTGAATAAAGCCCGGCAGGAAATGATCACCAAAGAACTGCTCGACATCGTCGCAGGCGTTGAAGGTCTCAAATAGGAGGTGCAATTTGGCAAAAGGTAAAGTAATACAGGTAATCGGCACGGTAGTCGAT
>JAPLHL010000261.1 GCA_026389655.1 Chloroflexota bacterium | reverse complement strand
AGGATGATCATAAACTGGTACGTATGGGAAACGTGTACGCCCAGGTGGCTGTCCGCAGCGAAAGCAAACGGTCGTATATACAACGAGTATCCCCTCTGTTTGGGTACCCACTCCCTGTCTATTTTGATCAGGTGCGTAAGTCCGTCGATAAATAGCTGCGTGTCCACTTCGGGTATGCACAGCCGCTGGCATGACTTGTTGAAACGGTCGGCATGCCTGTCCAGGCGGAATATATTTATTGATCCGTCTTTGCAGTAGAAGGCCTTTAACCCTTCAAATATGGCCTGGCCGTAATGAAGGGTGGATAGTGCAGGCATTATCCTGACCGGGCCGTAAGGTACGATTTTAGGAGCGGTCCATTTGCCTTTGCCGTATGACATTTTTAGCATATGATCGGTAAAGACTTCGCCGAAACCCAGCCCTCCAAAATCAACCTTGCTGATCCTGCTTTTCGCTATTTTCTTAATTTCCATATCCCTCACCTTGTAATAATTATTCTGGCAGTATTAACTGGGGAAGAGGGGACTCGAACCCCTACGCCTTGCGGCACATGATCCTAAGTCATGCTCGTCTGCCAGTTCCGACACTCCCCCTTGAAGCTCTTAAGAGTTTAAACCATTTACCACAAAAAGTTAACCAAACAACTCGTAAACGAGTTTATTAATTCCAGAAGACAGGGACTGTCTAAATGCACTGTGTAATTCTATCAAATGCGTTTGGGTAAAGCTATTGGGATTGAATTAACTGCTCAAAGCCTTAACTTATTTCTTGCCACATTGAATTGTCAGAATGGTAAATTTGCCTTTAATTTGCATAAGAGGGGGCTTTCAACGCTCACAATCATGCATTTGGGCAGGTGGAGCAATCTAGAAATGGTCTCACGATACTGCCGCAGTATTACATTTGATGATTGTCTGGAACTGTATAAACAGGTTATTAACTGAGATATGCAGTAAGTTTGAGATTTTCAGGAATCTAATGGATAGGTAAGGGTTATACAGCTCTTGTTTACTGCTAAAAAGTCTACCTTTGTAACATCCGCATTTTTGCCCAGCGGAATTATTTCTGCATTTGTCATAGGAACAAAATGTTCGTTTGTGGTGTCATTGACCAAGTCTGTAAGCCTACTGCCAGGTACAAGGTAAACCTCCCCCTCGATTCTATACTCTTTAGTCAGAATAGCCACAAATAATTTATTTTTCTTTACCTTGCGTTCATGCTGCATAATCTTTTCCATCTCTAACATAATTTATTGTACACTCATCCAATTGGTCAAAGCAAAAAAGAAATGCCAGCCACATAGCTTTATAAACAGGCAAATAATAGTTAACCTGAAAAGTTAACCAAAATTTAGTTAACTTTGAAGCTGATAATTTTATCCTAAGTCATGCTCGTCTGCCAGTTCCGACACTCCCCCGTATATGATAGCCGGTGTAAATAAGCGGTTTTATTTTATCAAATGCGGATTGGCATGGCTATTATTCCGCGTATTTTATAATAGGCCGCACAGATAGAAAATGGGCGGAGAGTTCAAATAAAACTCTCCGCCCATTCGTTGTCTAATCGGGAAGTTATTCTGTTTCTATATATTTATTATTCGCTCTTAGTCGCCGGGTTTGCCGATTACCCACAGAGCTTTCACAGCGGCAATAATGGCTGCCGGTGATACCAGGACGGCAACATAGCTAAGTACGGAGCCAATAAGTTTGCCTATGCCGGGAAGTGGGGCAAACACGTTGCCAACCACTATCAAAGCGATCGTCGCCAACAATAGCGTTGGGACCTCTTTTGCCGTGATATTTAGGAGACCAATTATGATGCCCAAAATGATGAGAATAATGATAATCCAGCTGGTGTCCATACCTGAGGCCAATGCCGCGATAACGCCAAATACAAGTGCGATAACAAGCCCGATGATGAATGCCCAGAATCCGATTAAACCCAGCGTTTTAACTTTTGTGTCTGTTCCTTTTGATGTTGCCAATTTATCCTCCTCTTTTGCGATGAATACTCTTAAATTATACGCCTTTGTCGTTCCATTTTAAATACGTCTATTTACTTAATTTTAGTGAGGCGCACCTTGAAGACAGGTAACAGTAAAAATGCAGTGCGGAATAAATTTAGGTTGGATATAATGGCTTGCCATCAATAACCACCTCACCTCCTCCTCACGTAATGCCAGCAAATTCTCTTACTAGAGGAATTCACTGAGCCGCGTGAGACTCGAACTCACAACCGGTTGATTAAGAGTCAACTGCTCTGCCAGTTGAGCTAGCGGCCCAAGACCAATTATGTTAGCATCCGGACAATAGCTACGTCAAGCAAACCTCTGTCAGGTTGGCTGTACGCATAATTGCCCGCATTTTTTACGTATATCCGCTTAATATAGTGGTGTCATGAAGCTGATATTGTGTTACTTCGACGTCGAAGATTGTGATTTCCTTGCTGATAATGTAAAATTTAAGCTAATTTTGTTATAAAGAGTTGTGACTGTGAATGCCAAATAAATATGTATATTGGAGGAACAAATGACACAGAGAGAAGTAGTTATCGTTGATGGTATGAGGTCAGCCTTTGGGAGAATGGGCGGTACGATCCGCGATGTCCTGCCTAACCAGTTGGCAGTCATTATTATTAAGGGCCTGATGGAAAAAACAATGATTGCAGAGCGGAGCTAAGTGGACTGTGTTATGCTCGGGTCTGCATTC
>JAPLHL010000335.1 GCA_026389655.1 Chloroflexota bacterium | reverse complement strand
ATTGACCCCAAAAAAGGGAACACCGTCCATCGGGATGAGCAACGACATTCGCTCGGCCGCCAACGAGCTAAGGGAATTCCTGTTCACGAAGGTGTATTATGCTAATCGTGAAAAAGAGGAAGGGGAAAGGGCGCGCCGGTTGCTGATCTTTTTATATGAATATTTTGTCAGGAATCCCGCTAACCTGCCTCCGGAATACAACCTTCCAAACGAGACGATCGAACGAAGGGTGGCCGACTACGTTTCCGGAATGTCAGACCAGTACGCTATACTTACTGCTAGGAAATTCAGCGAAGCACCCATATGGTAGATATACCAGTGTTTTAAAATACGATGAATACAGTAGATGATGTAAAACAGAAGTTGGACATCGTGGATGTCGTCTCCCAATACGTGAAACTTCAAAAGTCCGGACGGAATTTTAAAGCAGCCTGCCCGTTTCATTCCGAAAAAACCGCCTCTTTTTTTGTCTTTCCTGAAAAACAAAGCTGGCATTGTTTTGGGGCCTGCGGTACGGGTGGGGACGTATTTTCCTTTGTCATGAAAAAAGAAGGGTTGGATTTCAGCCAAGCTTTACACCTGCTCGCCGAAAAAGCAGGGGTTACACTGACCCATCAATCACAGCAAAACGTCAAAGAAGAGCATGAAAAACATGAGCGACTGTTTAAGATAAATGAAGTCGCTGCCGAATATTTCCATTACCAGTTGCTGCATTCCGATGATGGCGAAGCCGCCAGACAATATGCAACGAAAAGAGGACTTATACCCAAGACCATTGATAATTTTCAACTCGGTTATTCTCTGAACCAGTGGGACGATTTGAGCGGCCATCTGATGAAATCCGGCTATACAGAGGGCGAGATATTGGCGGCAGGGCTGGTTGTACTGCGTGATAAAGGTGGTTATTACGACAGGTTCAGAAACAGGCTCATGTTTCCTATACGTGATATAAAAAGCAGAGTTGTCGGGTTTGGCGGACGCGCATTAGATGATTCGCTTCCAAAGTACTTAAACTCGCCTCAGACCGCCATATTTGATAAAAGCAGCATCATCTATGCAATTGATAGAGCCCAGCCTGCAATAAGGCAAAAAGATGCCGTGGTAATTACAGAAGGATACATGGATACCATTACAGCGCATGAGTTCGGTTTTGAGAACACGGTTGCTTCGATGGGCACTGCCCTCACCGAAAAACAGATTTCCACATTGAGTAAACTAACCAAGTATATTTTTTTCGCATTGGATGCGGTTTCGTCCGGCCGTGAAGCTACCAGAAGAAGTGCTCAATCCATTTATGAGCAGATTCCATATGAGAATTGGATGCCATGGACAGACCGCAACCTCTTTAGTGAACTGGTCAAAAATGAAATCCAGGTTGTAATGATACGTGGGGAAAAAGATCCCGACGAAATCATCAGGAAATCGCCGGAAAAATGGGCGAAATTACTGGATACCTCACAATCGATTATTGATTTTACTTTAAAAAAAGAAATTGATACCATAAACCTCGATGATGCAAGAGACAAATCTGAGGTAGTCTCGAAGTTAATAGCGATATTGTCTCGAATCGATGACCCTGTTCGTCGCGCACATTATGTACGAAAAATTTCGAAGCTTCTAAACATAGATGAGCGATCAGTCCAGGTTGCATTAATAAATTCGCAGACGCAGGAGAAAAAGTTCAAGAACGCCAGGGGAACAAAGGTAATAAAGAATTATGCTGACCAGACCGCTTCGTCACGATATATTGAAGATTACTGCCTTGCATTATTAATTAATTTTCCTGATTTAAAAAACATTGGCGGAGATATCGACACAAATTATTTTGAACATTCTGAAAATAAGGATATATTATTAAGATGGAAATTGGAACCGAGTACGGAAGCAATTACACAGAACCTGGATCCTGCTATTCATGAGTATTTGAGTCATTTGCTTTCGTTTGCCAGCCGCTTTCCACCATCGCTCGGCAAGGAGAAAAAAGAAAGAGAACGTGCACTAAATGACTGCATCAATCGCTTGCAGGAGAGGTACTTCAAAAATCTCGAGGTAAAGAAAAAACTTATCCTTGCCGAAGAGAAGAGCGAAACTCAATTGGACAAATTGAAGGAATGTGATATTAACGAGAGCCAGCAGTTGCTCGATATTTTTCAAAAACGTGGCCGCCTTTTCAGCCGCACTAAGGGAGACTAGATGGCAAAAACGGTAAAAAAGAAAGCAAGAGTTGAAGTTAAAGCTAAAACTACAGCTAAAGTAAAAGCTACAGCTACCCTGAAAGTGAAGGCGAAGAAGAATAATAAGGATATAGCTGAACCCGATATTGTTGTGGTAGTCGATACTGATCTTGCACCGGGGGATTTCGAAGTACGCCATGATCAATGGGACAAGCTTGAAACGGAAGGCGTACCAAAAGATGAAAAGGAACTCGTTTTCAGCGATATCGAAGCTCCTGAATTAGCTGAGGAAGAATGGCTTGAGAAATCAGCGGCTGAAGCAGAAAAGCCGCTTCTGGAACTTGAAGTTGAGCTTGCCGAGCATGAAGCCATCGACGACCCCGTCAGGATGTACCTGCATGAAATCGGTAAATATCCCCTTTTGAACGCCAAGCTCGAGCGTGAACTGGCTAGCAAAATTGAACCCTTCAAATACATTGAAAACATAAAGGATGCTTTTAAGAATAATCTAAATCGCTTTCCCTCTGTATCTGATTTTATTATCCAAATTTTAAAAAACCTTGGGGACTGTGATACGGTTATTGATAAATTGGCTGATCAGCTGAGTGTCGGCAAGAAGTTAAGCTTCAGAGAAAAACTGCTCAATGCTAAGTTGCATCAATCGATTGATGACTTCATCAATCCGGAGGTAGTGCTCAAAATTGCCCAGGAACTTAGTTTGGAACCTCCGGAGATTGAAAAAAGGCTGGTTGATTATTCGATATACGTACGAATCCTTAATCCTGAGATTTTTTCAATCATCGACGGCAACTCCACGTGGGATAAAGTGAAACAAATAGTTAGCAGGAATGGCGATGTCAAACTGGCAGCAAAGATCGACGACAATAGCTATCCTTTCCAGCATAAGTTCGGTCTGATTGACAGGGATGGAAAAGAAGCCAGCAGACAACTTACAGTCTCCAATTTACGTCTGGTTGTCAGTGTAGCCAAGAAATATGTGGGGCATGGCATGCCGCTTCTGGATTTGATCCAGGAAGGCAACATCGGCCTGGTCCGTGCAGTCGAGAAATTTGAATATAGAAAAGGATATAAATTCAGTACATATGCAACCTGGTGGATACGGCAGGCAATTACTCGCGCAATAGCAGACCAGGCAAGGACAATACGAATACCCGTACATATGGTAGAGACAATTAATAGATTACTGAAGGTCAACCGTAAACTGTCTCAGGAATTCGGACGCGAACCGAGTTGCGAGGAAATAGGGCTCGGTATGGAGATATCAGCTGATAAAGTCAGGGAGATTATGAAGCTCTCACAGGTACCTATATCCCTCGAAATGCCAATAGGCGAGGAGGAAGACAGCCACCTGGGGGACTTCATAGAAGACAGGTCAAATCTTCCCCCGGCCGATGCTGCTTCCAGAGAATTACTCAAGGCACAACTTGACAAGGTGCTCGGTGAACTCACTGAACGTGAGAGAAAAGTTCTGCTTTTGCGATTCGGCTTGGAAGATGGCAGGGCAAGAACACTTGAAGAAGTGGGGAAAGAGTTCAACGTTACACGTGAGCGAATAAGGCAAATTGAAGCCAAGGCACTCCGTAAATTGCGGCACCCAAGCAGAAGCCGCAAACTCAAAGACTATCTTGAATAGTCGCTTGTAAATTAGGAGGGAATGGAATGAAAATCCTTCAAGGATTTTTGATATTTATGGGTGCCCTTGCGGTGCTCGCTATAGCAGCGTTAATCGTTGGCTATATAATGGCGCTCTTAACTCCGGATATCCGCTCAAACATGCGACCTGTAGTGTTATCCTCCGAAGCCGTCGACAGCCTCAACCAAAAAATAGATACGATGAAAAAAGAAGCTGCCGCCGCCGATACAAGCAAGACTAAGAAGAATATTGAGCTTCTGGTCACCGAGGAAGAGATCAATTCCATTATCGTCATGACGCTGGCCGAAGGTAATCTGCCAGCCAAGGAAATGCTTGTTAACTTTAACGACGGCTATCTGCTCGCCTACAATGCATGGAATTTTACTGCGTTCCCTGCAAAAACGGGCATAATGGGATCGATAGATACCGAAAACGGAAAACCCAAGTTCACGGTCAGCAGGTTTTTCCTGGGTAAATTACCGCTGCCCGGTGGCATTAATCAAAGCGTTCAGGATATTATTAATATAGTAATTCAGTTGAACGCTCCGCTCGACGAGATGAAATTGAACCTGCAAGAGGTGACAATCAGCGAAGGCCAGATGAGACTTATAACTGTAACAAAGGCTGGTAAATAGCCTCTTTAACGTCCCAGCAAATTTGGCATATTCTTAGGTAGTTTACCTTTCGCAATCATTTTGGTCATCTTTTGAATATTATAGAATTGGTTCAGCAACTGGTTAACATCGCTTGCTGTTGTCCCACTTCCCTTTGCTATCCTGCGTTTTCTGCTACCGTTGATCAAATCAGGATTCCGCCGCTCTTCCTGAGTCATCGAAAGAATAATTGCTTCCAGTTTCCTGGTTTTGTCCATGCTTTCTTTATCCGAAATCCCCTTTGTTAGTTTGGAAAATCCAGGAATCATTTCCACCAACTGAGTAAAACTGCCCAACTTCTTTATCTGGCGCATCTGCTCTAGAAGATCGTCAAGGTCGAACTCAGATTTCCGCAGTTTAGATTCAAGTTGTTGCATTTTTTGTTTATCAAAAGCTACCTCGGCCTTCTCAATCAAGGTAAGCACATCACCCATGCCTAAAATGCGGGATGCCAACCTATCCGGATAGAAAATTTCAAGAGCATTGTTTTTTTCTCCAACGCCTATGAACTTGATAGGTACCCCGGTAACAAACTTAATTGAAAGTGCTGCGCCTCCCCTGGCATCACCATCCATTTTGGTCAGTATAAGTCCTGTCAATCCCAGGTGTTTATTGAATTCCTCCGCGATATTGACAGCATCTTGCCCTGTCATAGCGTCCGCCACAAGCAAAATCTCCGCTGGCAGAACTGCTTTTTTTATGTCAACAAGTTCCTTCATTAAGGTCTCGTCGATATGTAGCCGGCCCTGTGTATCAATTAGTACCCAGTTGGCCGCCATTTCTTCCGCCTTCTTAATTGCATTGCGGCAAATACTGATCGGATCTTGCATTATATCTTCTGAGTACACTGGAATATCCAGTTGATTGCCCAGTACCTTTAATTGCTCAATTGCTGCCGGGCGACGCGTATCGGCAGCCACCAACAATGCCTTTTGACTTGACTGCTTCAAATGTAATGCCAATTTGGCAGCCGTCGTGGTTTTGCCCGCGCCCTGCAACCCAACCAACATTACGATCGAGGGTGAGCGGGGACCAGCTTTTAGTCTTGACGGCTCCGTGCCAAGAATGCCAACCAATTCCTGATTGACAATTTTAATAATTTGCTGGGCCGGCGTAAGACTCTCAAGTACTTTAGCATCCAGAGTTTTTTCTCTTACAACTGCTAAGAAGCTTTTAACAACCTTGAAATTCACATCGGCTTCCAGCAATGCAAGGCGAATTTGCCTTAAGGCCTCGTCTATCTCTTTTTCACTGAGCCTTCCCTTGTTGTTAAGTCCACTGAATATCTTGGTTAGTTTTTCCGTCAGTACTTCAAACATACATATTCCCCAGCAATATAAGTTGAATTAGACAGCATCCTTATGTGGTAAAATATGAATTGACTCTTTCAGAACAACTCATTAAGCATAGCATATTTTACTAGTAAACACCCTCGACTCAGAACCATTAATGTCAGGAGATTGATGCTGTGATTCCGTGCCGGCTCAGGATGAAAAATTTCATGTGCTACAGGGAAAACATGCCCCCGCTGGATTTCGAGGGCATACACGTAGCATGCCTGTGCGGTGACAATGGAAGCGGAAAATCCAGCATCTTTGATGCCATTACGTGGGCCTTGTGGGGAGAAGCATCGCGTGGCAAATCCAATGATGACCTTATTTACTCCAGCCCCGGCACAAACGAAATGGAAGTCGAGCTCGAGTTCCTTTCAGGCAATGATCGATATCGTGTAATACGCAAGCATGTAAGATCGACTTCTACAAAATCCGGCCAGTCTTTACTGGATCTTCAGTTATATCACCAGGGAGCATTCAAATCTCTTTCCGAGCATACCAAGACGCAGACACAGGAGAAAATCCAGAGTCTGCTTCACCTTGATTACCAAACATTTATTAATAGCGCAATGATTTTGCAGGGCAGGGCCAATGAGTTCAGTAATAAAAGACCGGGGGAACGCAAAGAAATCCTGGCCAATATCCTCGATCTTTCATTTTACGATCAATTAGAGCAACAAGCCAGGGCATTCTCCGATCTCAGAAAATTGGAATCAGCAAACCTGGAAAGGGATATGGACGGATTAGGCTTAAAGCTGGAGGAAAAGACCCGGCTTGAAGAAACAAACAAAACGATACATGAAGAGCTTCAGGCCATCGAACGTAATAAAAAGACAATTGATAATGACATATTAAAATACCGGAAAGAAAGAGAGTCCCTGGTTGCCCGTAAAGAACAGATGGGATTGCTTATGCAGCAGATCAATAGCAAGAAAAATGAAGTTCAAGTCTGGCAAAAGCGGCTCGATGATGCAACCAGGTATATTGAACGGTCCAATAAAATAATGACAAACTCCGCCGAAATAGAAAATGGATATTCCGAATATAAAAAGACCGTCACTCAGGATGAACAACTCAATGAAAAGCTCAAAAAGTCATTGGAGCTGCTCGACAGAAAGACCAAGCTGGATAAGTTCATCACCTCAGCGGAAAATACTTACAGCAACGAACGCAAGATCTTGTTAACACGCTTAACTGAACTCTCCGTCAAATTCGATAAATTGCCGCAAATACGCGAAAAAAGAGACCAGTTGCTGCTTCATCAAGCAGATTTAGAAAAGATCGAAGCAGAAATCGAGGAAAAAAGAAAACAATATAACCAGATTACAGGATTGATGGGCAACCTGGCTGCATTAAATTCTGAACTGTTTTCCACTACAGAAGAAATCAGGAAGAAAATCGGGATGATGTCACACGCCGACGCTACTTGTCCGCTGTGTGAATCCGCACTAGGCCCGGACGGACGTTCTCGAATTGAACATAAACTCTCCCTCGAATTAGAGCAAAAAGTTTCACAGTCCAGAGAAAATACAGCGAAAATGGCGAACAGTAAGGCGGAATTGGCGTTACTGGAAAAAGAGCTAAAGCAAAAAGAACTATCCTTCAAGTCCGACCGCGACAATACTAAACAGCAGTTAGCAGTCATGGAAAAGGAAATACAAGAGGCGGAAAATGCGGGAGAAGAACTATCCATTAAGAAAACCGCACTGCAAAAACTAGAAGATGATATCAAGAATAAAAAATATGCTGCCGATGAATATAAAGCATTGCAGGCTATAGAGCACGAGCAGCAATCATTAGGGTACGATCCCACGTCACATAAACAAATAGCTGAACGCAAAATTTCCCTACAAAATTTCGATGTGCTCTATAAAGAGTTATCCGATGCAAAGCTGCAATACGATTCACAGCAAAATGCCAGAGCTGACTCCGAAACAACAATTACCCGGATGCAATCTGAAATTGGAGAACTAACAAAACAACACACGGACATTGCGGAGCAGATAACAGAACTGCCCAAAATGACCGAACAAATAGCAGAACTGGAAAAGCAGCTAAACTCACTAACAATTGAAGACAGGAATATTAGAGACCGTCTGGCAGAATCCAGAGAAAAGCTCAAACAGCTTGATTTACTGACCGTTGAGAAGCAGCAAAAAGAAAAGTCGCTCCTTAAGTGTAAAGAAGATGAAAGCATTTATGCAGAACTTGCCCTGTACTTTAGTAAAAAGGGAATACAAGCCCTTATTATTGAAGAGACCCTCCCTGAAATAGAAAATGAAGCTAATCTTCTACTTGGCAAAATGACCGACAATCGTATGTCTCTTGCATTGGAAACGCAACGGGGAACCAAAAAGGGTGACATGATCGAGACTCTCGATATTAAAATCGCTGATGAGTTAGGTACCCGTACTTATGACATGTATAGCGGTGGCGAGACCTTCCGTATAGACCTGGCATTACGCATAGCTATATCGCGTCTTTTAGTCCGCAGGGTTGGTGCTTCCATGCCGATCCTCATCATTGATGAGGGATTTGGTACCCAGGACGATGCAGGCCTGGAGAAGTTAATTGAAGCAATCAACGCTATACAAGATGATTTTGAAAAAATTTTCATAATCACACATCTTGAAGAGTTAAAAGACAGGTTCCCTGTGCTGATAAATGTAACTAAGACGGCTGACGGCTCTATGGCTTATATTAGCCAGTAACTTATTATAAATAAAATTAATTATCAGGAGGTACTATCATGGAACTAGGTGATATTAAACGTATCGGAATTGTGG
>JAPLHL010000111.1 GCA_026389655.1 Chloroflexota bacterium | reverse complement strand
GCTCCTGTTCCCGGCAAGTCCATGGTGGGCATCGAAGTGCCAAATACCACCTTCGGATCGGTGGGATTGAGGGGCGTAATGGAGAGCACTGCTTTCCAGAAGATGCTGGCCAAATCGAGACTGGCGATTGCGCTGGGCAAGGGGGCGGGCGGTGAGACAGTGGTGGCCGACCTGGCCAAGATGCCCCATCTGCTTATAGCCGGCGCTACCGGCAGCGGCAAGAGCGTCTGTCTCAACTCCGTGATCTGCTGCTTGATGATGAACAACACTCCGGATGCAGTGCACTTCATTATGGTCGACCCCAAGCGTGTTGAGCTGGTCAACTATAACAACATCCCGCACCTGGTTTCTCCGGTCGTTGTGGATACCGATAAGGCAATCATGTCCCTGCGCTGGCTGAACATGGAGATGGACAGCCGCTACAAGCGTTTTTCCGCGACCAAGTGCCGCAATATCGAGGAATACAACAAGAACAAGCAGCCTTCCGAGTGCATACCCTATATCATAGTAGTGATAGATGAGTTGGCCGACCTGATGATGGCGGCTTTTGACGAGGTCGAGCATGCCCTGTGCCGCCTGGCGCAGCTTGCCCGTGCTACCGGTATACATTTGATTGTTGCAACCCAGCGGCCGTCTGTGGATGTAGTAACCGGGCTGATCAAAGCCAACTTCCCGACACGCATCACGTTCGCTTTGACCTCGCAGGTGGACTCGAGGACCATCATCGACTCTGCAGGCGCCGAGAAACTGCTGGGCAGGGGCGATATGCTTTACATGCCGCAGGACGTAGCCAAGCCCAAGCGGCTCCAGGGTACCATGGTCGGCGATCCCGAGATAGAGAGGCTCGTCACTTTCTGGGCCAACCAGCGCCGTCCTGAAACCCACGTCGTCAACTTCGAAGACATGGCGCAGTCAACAGCCGAAGGCAAGAAACAGCCGGAAGACGAACTGCTCGATAAAGCCCGCCAGCTTGCACTCGAATCGAAGGAAATGTCAGCCTCTTATTTACAGCGCAAACTGCAGATCGGCTTCCCCCGCGCCGCCCGCCTTATGGACAAGCTAAAGGAAGAGGGGTTTGGGAAAGAGAAAGGGGAGAAAGACGGGAAGGGAGAGTAACTTCGCCTGATGATTACTGCGTCATGTTCGGCGGAATAGTTATCAATAAAGATTTATCTGTTTCGGCAGCAGCCACCCTCTGATTGTAGATCTCCAAAAGCTCCCTAAGACCAGAGACTATCTTCGATCGCGAGAATATAGACAGTTCCTCAACGTTTTGACCGACAAACGATTCAATAGATCCAATAAAGACTTTGCCAGATAAGGAATACATATCGGGGTTACTACGTGCGTATTGTAATGCTCGGTCGGGAACCAACAAATACACCCTAAATCCTTCATCAACATTAGACCTGCATTTGTCATAGACTGCCTGCATCGGTGATACTGTTATATGAAATATCGTGTCATTTATCTGGAAATCTCCCTTCCTTTTTAACTGCTCGTCAGCCGTGCTATAGGAATAATTCTCTATCGAGATATCAGGGTATCTCAGTTGCAATTTGGCACCAACTAGGTATTGAGCAACTTGACCTTCCTTGCCACTCTCCCCCGCCTTTTTCAAAATACCATGAATAAATTCCCAGGTACTTAGATAAGGGTTATATGGCACTTTAAGTACTTGGCGATTATGAAAAGCGTTGATCTTTTGTATTAAAAATAGCTGAAGTTGCTGCAAAACCAAATTACGTTTACTCTCGGTTAACTCATCCAATTTCATTTCTGCTATTGCCTTCAACATGCGTCCCATATCTCCAGCAACACCTCTATTAGTTCTACCACCTTCCTTTAAAAAGGGGCGTTTCTCACCGTATTTTCTTAAAACGCCAGCTATGGCAGATGCACTCAGACCCGCGATCTGAGATTGCCCTTTTTTCGTTTTGTATGAATCTAAATCCAGATTGAAATCAGTCTGCAATTTATCGAGTATTAGCAAAGCAGCAGCTATGGACCCCCTTGCCGGTCCACCGGATACTTTATGCACCTTCAATTGATCAAACCACGAACTATATATGCGTAGTGCCCAATCATTTACATTCGCTTTCATTATCAACCTCACCTTGCGGTTTCAATATAATTCCCCTGCTCAGCTCAGTCACTAGGGGATTCAAATAATAGTTCGCCAACCATTCTATTACAGGTACGCAAACTGCATCACCAAAACCAAACAGGGCCTGATTTAATGGTACTTCAACCTTATAATCGTCCGCCCCCATCAAACGCGCACACTCCCTAGGATTAAGCAACCTGGCAAAGCACTTACCGCCTCCAGCTTTGAGCAGTATTTGTCGCCCGCTCCCCCCTCTAGGGGTACGTAAGCAACCCGCTAATCCGTCAGTTCGTAATTCCGCCATAGACTTGTTTTTCCTAACACGTCTAAATATTGTTCCATATGAGTAATAAGAATTATTCATCATTTGCTCGACCATTTTACGATGCTTGGGACTCATCTGATTTAGTAGGTAAGCAACACGACTGGTGTTCCACCACTCTTCCGACTCTTCATCAGTATCTACTATAATGTCCTCAAAATTGATCCGCCTCGCTGGCTGGTTTGGCAATTTACGTAGTCGCCATCTTATATTTGGATGAAGCAAAATGAAATCTGCCAGCGCCTTTGGCCTCACATTGCTCTCATAAAACTGATAGCTCTCATTAACATTGAAAGGTTCAATACTATCGCCACGCTCTCGAACACCAATTATGAATAGCCGTTGTCTGCTCTGTGGGACAAAATTCGCGGCATCCAAAATTAGAGCGTCAACCTGATATCCCAGTTTATTCAGTGCGGTTAAAGCGTCTTCAAGATCTTTACCATGCTTTGAAGTCAGAAATCCAACAACATTTTCGATCAGCAAGATAGGAGGGCGTCTCTCTCCCATCTCCGACAATATCTGCACAAACCCCCAAAAAGCTGAAGATTGCTTGCCTTGCAAACCAGATCTTGATCCAGCCAAAGACAAATCATTGCATGGAAAAGAAGCGGTTGCAAGGGTTACCGACCCAACTGAATTTCCGGAAATTTTGTGAATATCGTCAAGTACAAAAAAGCGGCCGTCTTCTCCGAAATTGCCCTCATACATCTCGTATTTTAGAGGATCTATATCGTTGGCGAAACTGACTGACCATCCACATCGTTCTAGTCCGATACGCATAAGACCTATACCCGCAAAAAACTCAGCGAATGTTTTGCTTGGTACCACTGAGGGAAGACAAGCCTTATGACCGTTACCTACCGCCTCCAGTGTCAAATTTACGCACCTGTCCAGGTTGTTTTTTATTTCAGATTCCCAAAAACGAAGGACTGTCCAACCGTCCAACAATAATTTTGTTGTATTTCGGCAATCTCGATCCATATTACGACTAATTTTATTGATCCAATATTTTTTGTCTTTTACATTTGTGAATTGGGCGTCGAGCGACGTAAGCCCGCGTATCCGCCATTGATGACCATGCCAAAAATCGCCATCAACAAAAACAATAATTTTCCGGGAAGGCAATACCAGATCAGGCTTACCAGGCAGCGCGGGATCGTATAATTTATACCTGAAGCCGTGCGCCCATAGCGCTTTTCTGAATATTATATCGGGTTTTGTATCCTTAGAATGGACACGGCGCATGATTTCGGACGTTTCTTTCACAGTACGCATATCAAACTGTCAATCGACCGGATTGACTCTATCACGAATTATAACAATATTTAGAACAGTATTGTACCCTCTTGCTCGAATTGATCTACAGTAATTCTTATTATCCATACATAAGCCAAGTCAAGGATACTCTCAAAACGCACAATCGCTAAACGGCTTCCGGCCCATACTGCCTCACCGAATATGCCGGAGTGCGGTAAAAAACCGACTCATATTCGATGGCCTTCCCCTCTTCTCCCGTAAGCCAGGGAACATCGTTATGAGAGTATTCGCTCACCTGTGCCGCATTCATGCCGGACAGCTTTTCCAGCACCCTGTCTATAACTTCTACCTCATGTGCACATAGTTTTTTCAAGTCAGCTTCCCGAGTAGGCAGATACTTGGTCTGCGGATATTGGAAGTATTTGTCTTCTACTTTTATGATGTCCTTGCCAAGCATACCTTCTACGATCTTTCTGAATTCGACAGGCGTCGGCCCGTAGCGGTTCTTGATATAGGTTGCACCTATTAACTGCTCTTCATACCTCTCGTAGAAATCAAAATCAATAAAATACAACAATTTATAGATGACAGATTCACCAATATTCGGTTTCGAACCTACTTTGTTAAGTATGTATAACAGGACCTCTCTGAATTTTTCCAGGTTTTTCTCAGGTACGTTTATCCTGATACCTTTACCATAGGAAAGCCGGCCTTCTTTTACTTTACCAGGCTTGCTGACCGCTACTTCAGGCTCGGCAGCGCGCCCAAGCAGTATATCTGCCTCTATACTCAGCGCATCACAGAACGTGGCAAGCTCATCGGCAGTCACTTTTCTCTCACCCCTCTCTATCTGAGTCAAAGTAACCCGGGATA
>JAPLHL010000421.1 GCA_026389655.1 Chloroflexota bacterium | reverse complement strand
CGATGTTACTGTTGAAAAGCCGGTCCTGGTAAGAGTACACAGCGAATGTGTGACTGGAGATGTATTCGGCAGCCTGCGTTGCGATTGTGGGGACCAGGTACAGATGTGCATGAAAATGATTGCAGCGGAAGGGCGTGGCGTTTTTCTGTATATGCGACAGGAAGGGCGCGGCATTGGATTACATAATAAATTGAAGGCATATGAGTTACAGGACCAAGGCCTGGATACTGTTGAGGCTAATCTGGCCCTTGGTTTTGAACCGGACTTGCGTGACTATGGTATCGGAGCGCAGATACTCGCCGATCTAGGATTACATAATATACGCCTGCTTACCAATAATCCTAAAAAAATTATTGGCCTTGAAAGTTACGGGCTTAGGGTCGTGGAAAGTATCCGGGTTTTAGTTACTCCGACTGAATATAATAGGAGTTACCTTAAAACCAAGCAGGACAAACTGGAACATTTATTGACGATCGAGGATTAGTCTCAGTGCGATTAATCAGAGGAGGACTTTAGATGTCGAAAATTTATCAAGGCATGTTAGATGGTAAGGGCCTGAAATTTGGAATCGTGATTGCTCGCTTCAATGAAATAATTACAGGGCGGTTGCTTGAAGGCGCGAGGGATTCGTTACTGCGCCACGGCGTTAGTGAGCAGGGCATCGATGTCGCCTGGACACCGGGTAGCCTCGAAATACCCCTGGCTGCCAAGAAGATGATTGAGACAGGGAAATACAATGCCATAATCTGTCTGGGGTGTGTAATTCGGGGTGGCACTCCTCACTTTGAATATGTGGCATCAGAAGTTAATAAAGGCATTGCGCGATTAAGCCTGGATACGGGAATTCCTGTAATTCAGGGGATTATAACGTCGGATAACCTGGAGCAGGCTATTGAACGGGCAGGGGCAAAAGAAGGCAACAGGGGATTCGCAGCCGCAAATAGTGCGATAGAGATGGCTAACCTGATTAAGAGCTTCGGCGCTTAGAAGCTAGTCAACTATTTTAAGCACTTTGTCACCGTGGCGCACCTTGTCCGGCACTTTGATACCCACAGCATCTCCTGCTTTTGCCACAGGTACGTTTTGATTGTGTATTTGCATTGAATCGATTGCCATTTCGAGATCTGTGGTGTGTCCTTTGATATGGATTTTGTCGCCAACTTTGAGTTCACCGGTCAGTTCAATAGCGGCCACAACCGGCCTGGCGAAGAAGTCAGTGATCATGCCAATCTCTACCTCGGCCATAATAACACCTCCATCCATCAGCGTGGGCTGACTACAATGGGTTTAGTATATTTATAATATGATAATAAATCAAGAACGCCGTATATGAAGTAAAGACGATGATAGTTGACAGGTATTAGATATTGAGCTAAATTATATCTTCGTATGTATTTGACGTCCTCAAGTAAATTATTAATTCAAGAGCTGTTGTATTAGTACGGAGGTTTTTATGAAAAAAGGGATCATCTATATTGGCATGTTTTGCGTCATAGCCCTGGCGCTGATGTTGTCAATTTTTGTAAATATCGGTTCGGCTGAAGCAGCACAGCGCTCCGCTCCTTCAGCGGTTGCATCTGCTGAACTTCAAGCCGACAGTCAGCCTGCCGAAAAACTCGAGTTAACCTGCCAGTATCCGGTCTTGAGCAGTTATGCAGGGCTCAGTTACGGATTCGACGTTAGTATTAGCTACACGGGAAGTGGATCAAAAGTATTTGATTTAAAAGCCACAGTTCCAGAGGGATTCAGTGCGACAATTACTCCCGGATATGGCGGTGAAGGAAAGGAAATAGCGGCTATCCGATTGGAAGCTAATAAGGGTTATCCCGACTCAGTGAAGATTTCGCTGTCCCCATATGCATGGAAAGTCCCGGCGCCCGGTTCTTATCCAGTGACCCTGGAAGTGAGCTCAGGGGACTTAAAGACAAGTATTCAACTGACGGCTATTGTGACTGCCAACTTCGACATAAAATTGTCTACCCCGGATGGCAGATTGAACACAGAAGCAACAGCTGGGCAGGACAATACTTTTACCGTTGTTCTCACGAACACGGGTTCGGGCAATCTTGAAAAAATTGAAGTAATGTCACTTGCCAAGGACAGGCCGGCCAACTGGACAGTAACGGCAAAGCCCGACAAAATTGACTCATTGAAATCTGGCGATAGCAAAGAGATACAAATTACCGTCAGGCCAAATGAAAAGACTATTGCAGGTGATTATAATATTATGCTTCAGGCACAGCCTGAATCGAGAATAGCATTTGCCAGTTTGCAGATAAGGACCACAGTACTTACACCGACGATCTGGGGATGGGTTGGAGTTGGTATCGTTGTTCTGGTCATTATTGCATTGGCAGTGATATTTGTTAGATTTGGCCGCCGCTAATACGAATTATGAATAGCCAATTTGTCATTGAGACTCAAAACCTGACTAAAAAATACGGTAAGTTTACTGCTGTTGATGGACTTAACATGCAGATAGCCGAGGGGGAAGTGTTTGGTTTCCTTGGCCCTAACGGAGCGGGTAAGACCACAACTATCTTGATGCTTATGGGATTTTGTGAGCCCTCGTCCGGCCAGGTGAGGGTTATCGGCTATGACCCGGCACGCGAGCCTATTAAAGTGAAGAAAGTTGTGGGATATATGCCGGAAAAAATCGGGTTTTACGATGATTTAACTGCCCGGGAGAATCTTGAATATACAGGCAGGCTGAATGGGCTTAGCGGCAAATTACTGACGGAAAGGATCAACGGCTTATTGGATGATGTGGGCTTGAAGGATAAATCCGGCCAGTTGGTTGGCAAATTTTCGCATGGCATGAAACAGCGTTTGGGTATTGCCGACGTTATGATGAAAGAGCCGAAAATTGCCATATTCGATGAGCCTACTTCAGGTATTGATCCCGAGGGCACCTACCAGGTTTTAAACCTTATTAAAAATATGGCCTCGCGAAAGGTCACTGCAGTAATTTCGTCTCACCAGTTGCACCAGGTCCAAAAGATATGTACTCAGGTGGGGATCTTCTCCAAGGGTAAAATGGTAGCGTCCGGGCCTGTTGATAAGCTGGGAAGGGAAGCTCTCCGCAAAGGCAAATTTAATATCATCCTGCCAATTGCCCAGTTGACAGACAAAGTGCGGGATGAAATTATGAAAATCCCCGGGTTTGTTGCTATAGAAATTGCAGACAACAGCACAGTAGTGACTGCCGATGATAATATCAGCAAACAACTTGAAGAAGTGGTCTTAAAGGCAACGGGGCTTAAACTCCAGATGAAGGTCGAGGAATTTGAATTGGAAGAAGTCTACATGAAATATTTTGAAGAGTCATAAATATGTCAGGCTTAATAGAGATTTTTTGGAAAGAGCTGGCAGATAATTTTAATAGTAAACGCTTTGTAATACTGTTCGTGTTAGTGTATCTCGCCGGCATAGCTACAATCTATATTGCAGCTCAAAATATCAGGGGTAGTGTAGATGAGACTACGCGATATGTATTCCTTAATCTATTTGTTGTTTCCGGCAGCAATCTCCCATTCTCCTTTCCCTTGTTTATGTCCATTTTTATCCCGATAATTGGTATTGCTCTGGGCTTTGATGCAGTAAATAGCGAACGTACTAGCGGCAATTTGAGCCGCCTTTTGTCGCAACCTATCTATCGTGACGATGTGATTAATGGTAAATTCCTGGCCGGCCTGGTCATGCTGACAATACTGATAATCAGCATCGTTACGCTGGTAGCAGGGCTCGGACTGCGGATGATCGGTGTTCCTCCTGAAGCCGAAGAGATCCTCCGCCTGTTTATGTTTGTAATAGTCAGCGTTTTGTACGGCGCATTTTGGATGTCACTGGCTATTCTATTTTCAACATTGTTCAATAAAACGGCCACTTCAGCATTGGCATCTATTGCTATCTGGATATTCCTTTTCTTGTTCATGACTTTGATTGCAGGTTTGATAGCAAATGCCATAATACCCATTACGCAGAATTCTACGGTAGATGATGTGACCAGGTTTGATACACTCTTCAGGATGATCAGCAGGATCTCCCCGGGTACTTTGTATACTGAAAGCATCCAGGCCATTCTATTGCCAATTATGGGTAGTTCAAGCCCAACTATGATGATGATCGGTATGTACTCGGGATTGAAACCATC
>JAPLHL010000046.1 GCA_026389655.1 Chloroflexota bacterium | reverse complement strand
CCAGGTCGATAAAGTAAGCTGCAAACCCGGCTACCCTGACCATTAAAGTCGGATACTTCTCAGGGTGCAATTGGGCATCTTCAAGCACCTCTCTTCCGACCGTGCTGAACTGAATATGATGAATGCCCAGGTCGGCAAAGGTTTTCAGGTATTGTGCAAATAGCTCAGCGTTGCGGCCAACCAGGTACTGGGGCATGAAGGTCTGGTTGAACAGCTGGTTCCAGGTGATCAAAGGATCCACCTTGGCGACCGACTTCAGTGACGCCGTGGGGCCTTTTTTATCCATGCCGGCCATTGGCGATATCGAACCGTCATTGTACGGGTCTCCGGATTTCCTGCCGTCAGGAGTGGCACAGCATACCCGCCCAAAGCTCCACCATGCAGTGGCCGCCGTACCGTCACAATTGACGCCGGTTCCCCAGTTGGTCTTGCACTTATTGGTTTCTTCGCTGATCCTGCGGCCGACTTCACGGGAGACCAGGTCGACATAGTCATCATCATTGCCAAACTTGGGGGCCTTCAGGCACATCTGCCTTATATCTTCGTAGCCTTCCCAATTGGCCTTTAAAGCCTCGACTAGTTTTGCCATGCTGACTTTTTTATCGTCGAATACAACTTTCTTGACGGCAGCCAGCGAGTCGGCAACCGTATTAAGGCCGAATATGGTTACATCACGGTAGTCAGGTGTATAGTTCCAATCACGAACATCCTGCGCCCTTTCGATACAATCATCGATAATGGTGGAGAGGAATGGACGCGGCACCCACTCGCGATACAGCGCGTCGGCGATATTACCGATTTTCACCAGCCGGTGGATAATGAGCTTGTAGTTCTCCACAAAAGCTTCCAGCAACTCTTCCATCGAGCCTAGCTTGTTCGGATCGATCGTCGTTTTTCCGGCCTTTTTATAGATCGCCAGCGGGTCTATACCCATAGCCTGGTTGAGACAGAGGGGCACCGGCACGCCGCTTGCCCAGGCGGATATATGGCTGAAATTCTTGCCGGGTATGGTCGGGACCATGCAGTTATTTATTGAATAAGTCCGGGCATCCTCCAGCGGGCACCCAAGGTTGACCAACCTCAAAATTACCACCTTATCGTTGAAGATCGCCGGTTGCGGCATACCGGAAGCAAGGCACTCAATGGCTTTGTCAACCAGTTTCTTCGGTATTCCATCATGCCACCTTAAAGCCAGTGGCGGGACTATCGCCCTGACGGATTTGGTGGCGTCCAGGATGATCATGCTCATCTCGTTGGTGACATCACGCCCGCGTGAGTCAACCCCACCGATTGTCACTGTCTGGAATCCCAGCGCTCCTCCGCCGAACCCGGACCAGATCGGTGCATGCAGGAATCCTGTCTCCTGAAATTTGACGAAAAGGAATTCCACCAGTTCCTGCGCCTTGTCACGGGTCATTGCGCCGGACGCCAGGTCCTTTTCGTAATACGGATTGAACACCACATCGAACCTGATGCCGGAACCCACCTGGGGCAACTCGATAAAATTAATAACAAGGTGCACCAGCCAGTAGCTTTGTATTGCCTCAAATAGCGTCCTCGCAGAATTTTCGGGAACACGTTCGCAGACCTCTGCAATCTGCGTGAGTTCCGCCTTGCGAAGCACGTCGCTTTCCTTTTTTGCCAGTTCCTTCGCCAGCGCCGCATAGCGCTTGCTCCATCTTACTACAGCTTCCAGCGTGATAATGGCGCTCTCCAGGAAATCCTTTTTGCGTACGAAGTCGAGACCGTTTAATTTCTCGGCATCATAATCATTGTTCAGCTTATTCAGCCGGGCTTTAGTTTCCTCTATGATCCCTCTCAGTCCCATAGAAAGTATCTTTTCATAGTTAGGAGTAGCGGATTCCCAGTTGAAGATCCAGAATTGCTCCGCCAGTTCGGGAGTTAGATATTTTTTTGCCCGGTGGTGGATCGAATGGTCCCCCCAGTAATTCCCAATTTCCTTTAACTCCTTGCGGCCTTCGTCGGTCAGCATACTTGCGTAAATCTGGCCGGGAGCTGTCTCACGGGCAATCCATTTCCAGGCGAGCTCCGGGTAGAAGGGGACAGAGTCGGAATTTGACGCGTAGTTGCCCACTATCATCTCACCCGGCCGGATGTAAATCGTCATATTATCCAGGATATGCGCCAGCGCCCTGGCACGGCGCATGGACACAGGTTCGCCTTCAGTCTTTTTGTATGATTCTGTAACCAGCCTGGCACGCTCCAGGTCCAAAGTCCAAACAAAACCGGGGCGGTGCGCCCTCGCATCTTCACTCAATTCCACCAGCGCTACCTGCTGCGCCTTTATCGGCGTTTTGAACATCAGCTCTTGAGTTCTCGTTGTCATGTCTACCTCCCGAATTGCCTTATATCCTTATTTTAAATCCTTATGTGCAAATCGTCTAAAGGATAGGTCATGCAGGGATGAATATATCCGCTTTTAAGATCGGCCTGGCGCCTGTGCACCCGCTCAGGTATGAACACCTTGCCCGAGATGAGCCTCGTGCGGCATGCGGTGCACTCACCCGATCTACAGACAGCAGGTATCACTATACCCTGCCTTTCCAGCGAAACCATGAGGGGCTCTGAAGCTTTTGCTTTGATCTTCCGTCCTGTCCTCTCCTCGATCACAGTAAACTGGCTGCCTGTGTCTACACCTTTAGGCCAGCCCGGTTCATCCGCAACATTACAAAGCGGCCCATAAACCTCTTTCTTGATGCGGCGCGCCGGTATGCCCAGCGATTTTAGCGCAGGCTCACACAGGGCATACATGGGAGCAGGTCCGCATATGAAGAATGTCTTATCCTTCACTTCACCGACCAGCTTCGAGATCATCTTTGCATCCAGGAAACCGGTATGCCCTTCCCATCCGGCGGGCGGTTCGCTTATCACGTAATCCACTTTGATATTCAAATTCCTGGCAGCTATCCGGTTAAGCTCTTTCCTGAAGATAATGTCACCCGGTTTGCGGCTGCCATAGAGAAGATGGATATTGATCGGCAGCTTGCTGGCTGAAGCCTGTCTTATAATAGACATAAATGGAGTTATGCCGCTTCCCCCAGCCAGGAAAACAAGGTTGTCCGTATCTATCAACGGCTCATAATAAAAATGACCGTTAGGGGAAGTGGATTCGAACTTATCTCCTTCCTTCACCTTATTTAAAAGGTATCGGGAAACAAACCCTTTCTCTACGCGCCTTACAGTCAGGTCAATATAGGATTTGCCCGGTGCAGAGGCAATACTGTACGGGCGCGAAGTGAGCGTCCTGCCCGCCTTTACAAAAAGATTGATATACTGTCCGGCACGGAAAAATGGCAGTTTGCCGTTATCTGAGACAAGACGAAGCGTTTTAGCGCTGGCTGTCTCCCTGGTTATTTCCTTCACTTTCAAAGATAGATGGCCGGGATGCAAAGCGGCTACTGTCTTACCCGCTACCGTGAACGGGTTCTTCAGCTCATGGGCGCCGGGTGTTTGTTTGGAAACCTTCTCCTTGAGTTTATCAAGAGTCCCGGCTTCCCATCTGCCTTTCTCCATATCGTTAAGCACACTGCGCGCCGCCAGGGCGCCGGAAGCCATACAGGGCTCGAAGCCGCCGCCGATATTGACCCAGGCGCCCGCAAAATACAGGCCCTCGACCGGGCCCTTCATAGGCAGATGGTCCATAGCAGTGCCCGTGAAATTTTCATCGAATCCTATAATGCTGCCGCCCGGGTTGTTGGTATAGCGCATATTGGTCAGGGGCGTGGCCACATCGACCACCTCGACATGCTGGCTGAAGCCGGGAGCCACTTTATCCGCCAGTTTGATCATTTTCCCGGCCATCCGCTGTTTGGCCTCATGGTATTCGTCAGGCTTAAGCTTCATCCAGGGCTCTGCATAGGCAATGGCAGTGATCACTATGGAACTGGCGCCCGGCGGGGCTACCGTCTTATCAGCAAGGCTGTAAGACGTCAGTGCTACGCCGTCCGGCTCAAAATCCACAGAGTTCTTCATGCTTTCATACTGGTGTTCAAGGTCATAGCTAGTGCTGATGAAATTCTCATGCACGGTTAGCCCGATGTCTTTGCTATCGCAGTCCAGTCCGGCATAGACATTGACAGTCGAAGCGCCCGGGCTCCAGGCCCCTATCCTGTCCATGTACCATGAGGGTACTTTGTCTCTGCCCAGCAACTGCAGGGCAACGGCAAGCGGGTTGGCATTGCATATCACATAGGGAGTCGCTATCTTCGTTCCATCATCTGCTACAACGCCGCTTATTCTGCCACCTGAAGTCAGGATGCGTTTGGCCCCAGTATTAAACCAGGTCTGTCCGCCATTTTCTTCAAACACATCGATAAAGCCCTGTGACAGGCGCTGTGATGTTCCCCTGATATGGGATGGCCCAAACCTCAAATAGGAAACGGTGCCCAGGCAATGAATCAGAAACGATAGCCGTGAAGGAGGCAGGCAATAGTATCCCCATGTTTGCCCTATCACCGCACGCGCTTTTTCATCTGCGACCAGCGGATTAAGCACCTGGGAAAGCGTCTTACCGTAATATGTCATAAATGTGTTGAAGGACGATGCATCTTGCATGGCAGCTTTCATTCCAATGCGGTTGGCTTTCAGCGCCTGGTCGGCAAACTCCCACATAATGTCTATGAATTTTTTAAAGCCTTCGGTCTCTTTGGGAAATTGCCTGCACAGAACGTCCGTATATTTCTCGCGTCCGATAGGCAGAGTGATATCAAAATCCGGATAATACGCTCTAAAAAACTCCGGTATATACAGGAATTCAGTTCTCCTGGCCACTTCATTATTTCTCAGTAGCTTCCAGATCGGCCCCTGGTCTTCTTCTCTTCCCAATCCTGAAAGGGCGTGAAGAGCGACCTCGAATTCAAACCTGCCCCTTAAAAATGAAGATGCATAGCCGCCCGGCACATTGTGTTTCTCCATGAGAAGCACCTTTTTACCGGCCTTTGCCAGCGAAGTGGCTGCGGAAATTCCTCCCAACCCCGCTCCAATTACTACTGCATCAAAATCCTTCAACGCATTCCTCCAAGTAAATCATAATTTTAGGGGTTACTTACCCTTGAAATCCGGTTCCCTTTTCTCATAAAAAGCCAGCATACCTTCCTTAAAGTCCTCGGTTGCAAACAGGAATTTCTGGGCATATGTCTCAAAGTAAAGCTGTTGCTCAGGGTTATTATGTATCGAGTAATGCAGGGCTTTTTTGAGCTGGGCCAGCGTCAGCGGCGGACCTTTGGCTATCTTGCCGGCAAGCGACATGGCTTCTTCCATGAGTTTCTCATGGGGCACAACCCTGTTTACAAGGCCCACCTGGGCAGCCTCCTTAGCGCTAACAACAGCTCCCGCATATAAATATTCAAAAGACCTTGCAGAACCTATCAAACGCGGCAACAGGTATGAGCATCCGCAATCGGGTATCAGCCCCCTGCGTACAAAAGCCATATTGAAAGCCGCCTTCTCGGAAGCAATCCTGATATCACAAAGCAAAGCGACGGAGACGCCTCCCCCGGCCGCCACCCCATTTACAGCCGCTATGACCGGTTTACCCAGGTTATAGAGCGGTAATACCCAATCACCCCCTATGGGTACCCCCCCTGGTTCCAGAATGTCCTGCAGTTTTCCGTCCAGGGCAGCCTGGCCTAACTGTCCCACATCGGCGCCCGCACAGAAACTGTCTCCCGTGCCGGTAATAATAACGGCCCGCACCGCTTTATCCTCATTTACTTCTTTCAGTATTTTGGGGAAAATGATACGGTTCATCTCATCCGATATTGCATTCATCTGCCGGGGACGGTTGAAAGTCACTATCGCAACTGCGTCTTTCTTCTCAAGTATGAGCTCATCTTGTGACATCAGGCAGCTCCTCACACTATTAATTTATGGATCAGCGATTTATTTTAGCGGTCTTCGGTAAATACTCATTAAGTATACGGTTGGCCCCGCCGACAATATCATCCATTACCTCTTTTGTGCTGCGAACTTTTTTAATCATGCCCGTTATCTGCCCGGCAAACATCGGGAAGTATTCGGGCTCTCCCTTTTCCATCATGCCCTGCACGAAATCACCCATAACAAGGCTCTGTAACGGCATGGGCAATGTCTTAAGCCCCGATTTGTCCCAGATTTCGTTTAACTTGTTCTTGAATGCCCTTGTGGTCTTGCCGCTGTAAATACGCGTTATCTGTTCCGCTTCCTCGTCATTTTCGATGAGTTTTCTCTGGTAAGCATCTATCATCCGTTGGTCAAGCATCCCGAGCTCAATGAAGTCCACGAAACATTCATGTGTTGCCAGGAACGCCGTCCCGACCCAACCACCGATCGCCCCCAGAGCCAGTGCGGCCACCAGCCCCCTTCCGTCTGCGATCCCACCGGCAGCGACAACAGGTGTCGGCCTTACGGCATCTACAACCTGCGGCACCAGGGCAAACGTACCTATCCTGCCGGTATGTCCTCCCGCATCATAGCCCTGGGCTATAATGATATCAGCCCCCCGTTCCTTCAAACGCACGGCATTTTTCACATTACCGCAAAGCGAAACAATTTTCATTCCGCCCTCATGGGCCTCGGGGATCAGCCACTCCGGTGTGCCGAGACCCAATGCGAAGAATGGGACCTTCTCTTCCATTACTACCCGGAACTGGCTCCTGCCGAACTCCTCGGACATCGGCCATTCCCACATTTTGGCTTTTTCCACGCCATGGTCCTTCTTCAACCTTTCGATAAACTCGATATGCTCCTTTGGGATGAAGTCCTTTACTTTGGTCAGGTCTATATCCTTAGGTATGGCCGACGGCAGCAGAATATCAACTCCAAACGGCTTGTCGGTAAGCTGCCTTGTTTTTCTTATCCATTCGCGGAGTTTATCAGGACCGAGGAACGTAGCTCCCAACATACCCAATCCACCGGCATTCGAGACCGCCGCAGTCAGCGTATATCCTCCGGCAGTGCCCATTCCTGCAAGCATCACCGGATATTCCACTCCGAGCATATCGCACAGTGGCGTATGCAGCGCAGGGTGTATATTCATCTTTCCTCCCGGCTACTATTTAATTTCAGACTTAAATTTGCTGCGCAGTTCGCGTTTCAACACCTTTCCAACCGCGCTGGTGGGCAATTCGTCCATGAATTCCACTTTTTTAGGCACCTTGTACGGCGCAACCTTGCCCTTAAGGTACTCCACAATTTTTGTCTTCTCGGCATCGCTTTTCTCAATGCCCGGCTTCAGCACGATAGCGGAAGCCACAATCTCAGATCCCGGCCGGTCGGGATCGGGTATACCCACTGTGGCGCCCATGAAGACATCCGGGTGCTCAGTGATCACATCATCCAGTTCACGCGTGAAGACTTTATAACCGGAGACGTTGACCATGTCCTTCAATCTATCAACGATGAAGAAATACCCTTCTTCATCCATCTTCGCGATGTCCCCCGTATGGAACCAGCCGTCGCGCAGCGAGTTAGCTGTCTCTTCCGGTTTTTTAAAATAGCCTTTAGTAAACACCTGAGGACCCTTAACTATCAGCTCACCCGCTTCTCCAAACGGCATAACTGCGCCGGAGCCCGGGTCTACGATCTTGATCTCGGTATCGGGGAAGGGTATACCTGCGGAGCCCGGCTTCTTGACGCCATAGCGTGGTAGCGCAGTTATGATCGGGCTGGTTTCGGTCAGGCCGTACACTTCCACCAGCTTGGGGCCGCCGATGATTTTTTCGAACTCTTTGATGTTTTCCCCCGGGAACGGAGCTGCTCCGCTGGCAAAATATTTGATTTTAGCGAAATCCAGCGCCCGGAACTCCGGTTGCTTCATCAACTCCAGGAAAACCGTGGGCACATTGCCTACTATGTCCGGTTTGTATTTCTTCATACAGGAGATAATGAATTTCTGGTCACGCGGGTTGGGCACAGCAATTAGTGTGACCCCCCTTGAAAACATAGCAATAGCTATAATCAAACCGGCAATATGGAACAGGGGGAAGGCGGTTAAGCCCACTTCTTGACCCATAGGGGTATCCAGCCAGGTAATGATTTGAGTTACTTGTGAAATAATGTTCCGGTGTGTAAGCTCGGCGCCCTTGGGCAGTCCGGTCGTGCCTCCCGTATATTGCATGACGCAGGTGTCATCCATAGTCATCTTAACATGCACGGGATCGGCAGGCATGCTTTTCATTACGTCCTTGAAACTTAATACGTTGATTCCCCGCACGGGTTCAAGATTACCGGTGGGAAATTTCTTCAAGCGTTTGCCCATATACGCTTTCAGTGCCGGCAGGTAGTCCCCGATACTGGTAGCGATAACATGCTTGACCTCTGTATCTGCTATGATCGGCTTGATGCGCGGTATGAAAAGGGCGTCCAGTGTTACCAGTACTTTGGCTCCTGAGTCCTTTAGCTGGTGTTTTAACTCCTCACCCGTTAGCAGGGGGCTGACACCGGTAAGCACGCAACCCGCCTTCTGTGTGCCGAGCATCGCAATATAATAGGCCGGCAAATTCGGCAGGTTTACACCTACGACGTCACCCTTTTTCACCCCGTTCTTCACCAGGTAGTTGGCAAACTTGTTGGATAGGATATCCAGTTGACGATAAGTAAAGCCTGT
>JAPLHL010000107.1 GCA_026389655.1 Chloroflexota bacterium | reverse complement strand
GTGCATTGTATCTCCTGATAGAAGCTGTTATTATAGCACAGACGCATTAATTAACTGATAGTACGTATATGTTTATTTATGTGCATGTGTAGTTAAAGGAAAGATGATCCTCAACATTAGTCAAATACAATCGATAAATTCAACCGGATAAAAATAGAGGAGACGCGTAAATGAGTAAAGACAACCCGGTGCGTACTACTGCAAATGTCTGGTGGATAATTACTGCCATTTTCCTGGTCCTATTTTTCGTTCCCATCATATTCCACCTCGACGGGGGTTTTTCCGCCCTGATATTCATAGTCAGCTTTATCATTACGCTCACCGCATTTTTCGTCGCATTACTGGTCTACATGCCGCGTGCCAGGCTCGTGGACAAACTGCTGAGAGGGGAAGGAACGCTGGCGCACTGGACGTATTCAGCTGATGAATGGCAACAATTTGCAGAGAATGACTATAAAGAAGAACAAAAGGCTGATATTAAGAGGCTCATGATATTTTCAGGATTCGGTGTCCTGGTTTTGATTCTATGTCTAGTCATCCGCACCAGCATGTGGGGCTGGGGGATCGCAATAATGTTACTCACCATAATTGCCGGTGGGCTAATTCCCTGGCTATTTCACTGGTTTAGCCATAAGCAGAGTATGAAATACCCGGGTGAAGCTTATATTGGAAGGGACGGAGCATATCTGAAAAGGAAGCTGCACATGTGGACGAAGATGGGATACCAATTTGGTTCCGTTAAATATGCCGGGGAGAAGCCTGCTTCACTGGTCTTCACTTATTACACACCTAACAGCACAGACATTCCAGGTGTTGTTGCTAAACATAAGTGGCAAGTGCGCGTGCCCGTACCCCAAGGACAGGAGGCGTCAGCCAAAGAGCTAATGGAACAATTCAAGAAATAGCTTATATCTTGTAATAAATACAAGCTATTGATAATCCCTAAATATAGCTATGACCGTATACCTCTCCGGTTGCAACGTGACGCTGCTTATGTGCATTGTATCTCCTGATAGAAGCTGTTATTATATCACAAAATAATTCCTCAACTATCTCGCATATTAAGTTTACGTATTTCGTATACGTGTTGTAATAGTACAGGAAAGCCGGATTAAAATCGCAAGAGGAGCGGTAAGATGTCCAGAAGCAAAAAGGTCTTCGTAGCCGGGATATCCCTGATACTGGTTGTAATAGTGTTAATGGGCTGCCTGCCCAATAAAAAGGGAGGATTTTCCTGCGTTGCCGCCCCGTTGCTGGATAAGATCAAGGCTCAGATATCCACGTTGCAAAAAAAGCCCACGCCAAATACCACGCAAACACAGACTGCCACCGTCCCGGACCAGGCACCCCCGCAGGATTTTAAGGCTGAGGGAGCTAAAATCGATAAGGTAATAGGCCAATTGTGTACCGCGTTCAAAGCAAAAGACGTTGAAGGGGCTCTGAACTATTTTGAGACCGGGGAGAGAGATAAATACCGAAAAATATTCTCGCAATCTCCAGATGTCATGCCGGAGATGGCTGCCGATTTAGAGAAGGCCAAGATCAACTTTCTCGCTTTCAATAGCAATCAATACAGCAGGATTTCGGAATATCTTATAAAGTCCGGCGGAAGTACTTTCAGCATTGTTTTTATTAATATTGACGGGCAATGGCTGCTTAAAGCTTTTTAAAAAATAGTGGAGCTATGATATGAAAAAATACATCATTGCAGTGTTCGCACTTCTTGTTATAGCATCCCTTATATTGGCGGTTAACCCGTACTTTACCCTGGCATGGGACCAGGCCCCGACGACCTACGAGACCCACCAGGAGATAAATAATCAGGCCCTGATACGTTTTTTTAGCAAATATCACAGCGGCGCCAAGTATCAAAATTCACTGATAGATAAAACCATATCTTACTGGGGGTCTGATATAGTATCCAACAGTTTGTTAGAATCCGGACTTGAAGTAAAACGCGTGAGGCAGACCCTTGAAGATTGGGTAAAGAGCGGGGGACATTCAGCAGATGAGCCGCATCTCTGGGCATCGGTCAGGCATTTCTACGATCCTGTGGCCGGTCATAACCCTGAGTTGACCGATCATAACTTGATACACGGCGCTGTAATAGGTTATACGGCAATAAGTGCCAAAGAATGGGCTATTAGAGACATAAGTAATCCCTTTAGCTGGAGAAAAGCACTGGAATATTATAAAAAAGCCATGGAAGTACCCGAGGACAGCCAGATCAGCGTAATAAAAGGCGAAGGTTTTCGTGACCCCGATTTAGCAGTAGGCTCACCGGCCGAAGCCCGTGACACCTACCTGGGGAAAGCTTATAGGTCCCTGGGAGAAACGATGCATATGTTTGCGGATATGACTCAGCCCTGCCATGTGCGCAATGATTCTCACCCCACTGGCGACATCGACCCGCTTGAATCTTATGCCACATCTGCCCATGTGATAGCCTACGCTAATCGCCCTGTAGATCCCAGGAGTGGAATAAACGAGGCTGGTAACGCTGAAGCCATGTTTGAAAGCCTGGCACGGTTTACCAATGCGCACTTTTATTCCGACAATACCATTTATGATAATGCTACCGGTATCATGCCAAGCAACGGGGAAGAGCCGATGCCACACCCTCAATTCAGCGAACTTACACCGGATAAGTATGGCACAACATATTCGGGTAATTTTAACGGCAGGCTGGTGCCACTGGCTGAGCTGTCATATTGCAGTAACAAAACAGTTATAAAAACAGGTGCGTCACCTCTTTACATGGTTCCGCCGGCATTTTCCGATAACCTGTCGCAAGTTTTATTGCCCATTGCTGTAGAAGCGAATGCAAAGTTAATCAATCTCTTCTTCCCTACCATGAAACTCACCATGGACGTTTCAGAACTTGACGACGTTGAAAAGGGCAGCGACAGCAGTTATAAGGAATATGCGGTTCATGCCGACATGGAGCATCAAATTAAAGATGATCCGGATTGGGCATGGAGTGGCTTATCAATAGAATATGCCGGTCCGGCTGAATTGTGGTGCGAGAGAAAAGGCAAGGCGCTGCATATCGGCGACACAAAGTTTAAAAATGGCACGCTATTTGAACTCCTGCATGTTTATACGGGCGATGCTCCCAGGCAGCTAAATGACGATAAGGTTAAAAGGATCCAGGTTGAGGGTGAGGATAAGCTATATTTTGTCATTAAAGCGGGAGGGCGCAGGTTTGTCAGCGAGCCATATAAATTTAAGGCCGAGACGTCGATTACCATACAGCCCTCGGTCCTCAATGGCGATCCGGACAAGGAATATACATTTACCTGCAAGGTTGTAAATCCGCCGGCTAAGCCATGGTACGAATGGTATGTAGACGGCAAGAACGTGCAGAGCGGCATCAAAACCGCCTACAAAACAAAATTCCCTGCGGATAACAGGTATTCAGTTTCGGTGAAATGCCAGGATGAGACC
>JAPLHL010000268.1 GCA_026389655.1 Chloroflexota bacterium | reverse complement strand
GAACACTGCCCGCTCAGCCTGTATTCCCTGCTTATAACTGCAGATATTGCGAGCTTGGATGAACTTAGAAATACGGCCCTGGCAAAAGGTCCCAACCGGCTGGGGGTCATCAAGCTTTTCGCAGACGGCACATTCGGTTCCTCCACAGGTTATATGCTTGCGCCTTTTTCGGACAAACCCGGCGGGAAAGGCCAGTTAATGCATCAACCAGAAGAGCTTTACGAGCGCATGGCGGCAGCGCATCAGGCCGGGTGGCAGGTATGCATACACGCCATCGGTGATGCGGCCAACCGGTTGTGTGCAGAGCTCTACGGCCGGCTGTTCAAAGAATTCCCTCGCCAGGGTTGTCGCCACCGCATCGAGCATGCCTCGATAATGGACGAATGGACAATTAAAGAGTTATCACGTTTGGGTATCGTGATTTCTACACAGCCATTGTTCATCCACTCGGAAAAGGAGTGGTTACCCCGGAGGCTGGGAATCGAACGCTGCGGTATCGTGTATCCCTTCCGGTCTCTACTGGATGCCGGAATTACAGTAGCCGGGGCCTCGGATGGCCCGGTCGAGTCACAGGATGTGTTGCATGCCGTCCAGTGCTGCGTTACCCGGGAAGGTTTTGAAACGCACCAGTGCATTACAGTGGAAGAAGCATTCCGAATGTATTCAATCGACGCTGCCTTCGCTCAATTCGAGGAGAAAATCAAGGGCAGTATCACACCCGGCAAACGCGCCGACCTTGTAGTATTGAGCGAGGACCCGTTCAAGGTCAAGCCAGACAGAATCAAGGACATCAAGGTAGAGAGGACCGTGGTGGCTGGAGTGAAGGTTAATCCATAATGACAGGCTGCTTCCCAATAAACACAGGAAGAAATACGGCGGCGCACGAATTATAATTGGCCATGCAGATTACCCTTGATCCCGTTCTGTGCCTCATCGGCTCATTCCAATTCCGCTGGTACAATCTCATCCTGATAATCTCACTGGCTGTTGGTTTTGTCATTCTTCTGCTGGAAGCTAAGCGGCTTGGACTTCCCCGCGCTCAAGCGGTACGCATCTACTTGTGGTCACTACTCTTTGTCGCCGTCTTCGGCAAGCTTTTTATCTTCTGGGATAAATGGGACTACTACTCGGAAGTACCTGCCAGGATGCTCAGCCTCTCGGGCGCCAGGTTGGACGGCGCAGTCATAGGCTTCCTCATCCTGATATTTATATATGCAAGACTTAAGAAGTATTCCTTCTGGTACCTGGGCGACGCTATAACCATGGATATGGCGATAGTTATGGCGCTGGGTAGATGGGCCTGCTTCTTCAACGGCTGCTGTTACGGCCTGCCATGCGACCTCCCCTGGGCAGTAATATATACTGACCCACACTCACGCGCCCCGCTGGACATCCCCCTTCATCCAGTGCAGCTATACCAGGTAATCTGGTACTCATTTACGTTCATCCTGCTCTGGCTGACACGTAAAAATCTCAAACCGCAGGGATCACTCTTGCTACTCTTTATAATCATGCACGCTTTCGGAGACTTCGTTACCCGCATATTCAGGGACGACAATGAATTCTTCCTGGGCCTTCAGCAGGCCCAGTTATTCAGCATCCTCATGCTGGCAACAGCCATCCCCCTATATTTTCTCAGGCGAAAAAATAGAGGGAGAACAAGGGCAACCGATACAGAGGAATAACAATACGTTCACCGCTTGACAGTGACCGTTGTTGCACTTATTATTTCTATATATACTCATACGTACATGAGGACTCAACGATAGTATTTTCCCCGTTATTTTGGATGCAGGATGTGCAAACGTAATTTTCTCCATTATAAAGGATTACATGGATGACACGTAGAAGATCGGAGTGCCGGTTTCTCTTGCCGACAGTAATCTTAATTTCCTGTATTTTGACACTTTCTTTCATCATACAGGGATGTGCCCCACAACCCGCTGTTGAAAAAACAGCTAATAATTATGTTGGCGACAACTTCACAACCTGGGAAGATGCACGCTTCGGTATATTTATTCACTGGTCACATTCATCCCAACAGGGAGTTGAAATATCCTGGCCGCTAGCAGGCGGGACATTCACCATGCCCTATTGCGAAAATATGACAGTAGAGCAATATCAGAGCAGTGCCGCCACTTTTAATCCCCAAAAATGGGACCCTGTTGCGCTGGCAAAGCTTTTCAAAAAGGCGGGCGCTCAGTATGCCGTGATGACCACCAAACATGGTGATGGGTACGCTATGTTCGATACGAAACTGTCTGATTTTGGAGTCATGCATTCACCGGTGGCAAGGGACCTTGTGCGCGAGTATGTCGACGCCGTGCGGGCCGAAGGGATGGGCGTAGGCCTATATTTTAATGTGAAAGACTGGCACCACCCGGACTATCCTGCCTTTACAGAAGCTGATAAACCTTATCATTATTACATGGGCGCACCGCTACCTCCGCCTGACCAGTGGCAGAGATACCTTGATTTCATGTTCGGCCAAGTCCGGGAGATACTTACCAACTACGGCAAGATCGATGAAATCTGGTTTGACGGCCAATTTGAGCATAAGCCTGCCGACTGGAAGGTCCAAGAGATGGGTTCGATGGTGCGCCAGCTCCAGCCCGGCATCAAGATCAACGACCGTCTCTACGGTCAGGGTGATTTCGATACTCCGGAGAAGTTCCTCCCCGCCAAACCTCCTTCACGCCCATGGGAAACCTGCATGACCATGAACGATTCCTGGGGATATAATAAGGACGACCCTTCCTATAAATCTTCCACAGAGATTATCCAGACGCTTTGTGAAAT
>JAPLHL010000362.1 GCA_026389655.1 Chloroflexota bacterium | reverse complement strand
AACACATATATCGAGTCCGGCTGGTGGGCTATTAAGCAGCTATGGGATAAAGGGCTGATCTACCAGGGGTATAAGGTTACCCCGCACTGTCCGCGGTGCGGTACGTCGCTCAGTTCGCATGAAGTTGCGCTGGGTTATAAGGACGATACTGTTGACCCTTCGGTCTATATTAAGTTCAAGATTCACAGTGTGCCCGCTGCTGTCAAAGATGATAAATCGGGATCGTTCTCTCTCAGCAAGGCTATCAAAGAAGGGAAAGCATACTTCCTGGCCTGGACGACCACCCCATGGACGTTGCCCGGCAACACATCGCTGGCGCTTTCAGCGGATTCCGATTACGGGGTCATTGAGTATCAGGGCGACTATTTAATTTTTGCCACCGCTTTGATGGACCAGGCAGGCCTTGGCGATAAGCCTGTGCTAAAGATAATTAAGGGCAGAGACCTGGAGGGATCGAAGTACGTACCCCTTTTTAATCCGCATGAGTTCGGGGTAGAGAGAAAACGTGCCAAAGAGGGAATCCAGGGCCAGTTCGATGTTCAGAAACCTGATCCCAAGCTTACATATAAAGTCATTAATGCCGATTTTGTCTCCATGGAAGACGGTACAGGCATAGTCCATATCGCCCCCGCATTTGGCGAAGTAGACTTCCTGGCCGGCCTTGAGCATAACCTTGATTTCGTACAGCAGGTTGACTTGGCCGGTAATTTAATCGGCACATACTCATTTGCAGGAAAATTTGTTAAGGATGCCGACCCGATGATATTGAAAGACCTCGAGTCGAGGGGCCTGTTATACAAGAGCAGTACGATCAAACACACCTATCCTTTCTGCTGGCGCTGCGATGCGCCGCTGGTATATTACGCCAAGAAGACCTGGTATATCAGGACATCGGCGAAAAAGGCCGAGATGATTGCCGGGAACCGGCAAATTAACTGGTACCCTGAGCACATCAAGGAAGGACGGTTTGGAGACTGGCTGCAAAATAATGTGGACTGGGCCTTTTCACGTGAAAGATACTGGGGGACCCCGTTAAACATCTGGAATTGTGAAAAATGTAACGCTTATGAATGTATAGGCGGTTTAGCGGAGATAAAGGCAAAGCCCGGTTTACAGGGATTTACCGACGCCATGGACCTGCACAGGCCCTATATAGATGATGTTACCTTCACGTGCTCTAAATGCGGCGGGAAAATGGGCCGTCAGTCTGAGGTCATCGACTGCTGGTTTGATTCAGGTTCAATGCCTTATGCCCAGTGGCATTACCCGTTTGAAAATGTGGATAAATTCAAAGAAAGCTTCCCGGCCGATTACATCTCCGAAGCGGTGGACCAGACCAGGGGATGGTTCTACAGCCTGCATGCTTTATCTACGTTGCTATTCGACCAGCCCTGCTATAAAAATGTGATCTGCCTCGGCCATATACTTGATGCCCAGGGTGAAAAGATGAGCAAGACAAAGGGCAATGTTGTTGATCCCTGGACGGTATTGGACTCATCCGGCGCCGATGCTCTCCGCTGGTATATGTTCACAGCAACGCCACCGGGCAACGTAAGGCGTATGTCTCCTGACCTGGTAGTCGAAGTGATGCGCAATTTCCTTATGACTCTGTGGAACACTTATTCATTCTTCGTAATATATGCCAATATTGATAACTACAAGCCCGGAGCGAAACAGGTTGCTCCAACTTCTGAACTCGATAAATGGCTGGTATCCAGCCTTAACCGCCTGATATCTGATGTCGATGAGTTATTGAATAACTACGATCCCACCACGTCCGGTAGAAAAATCGAATCGTTTGTCAACGATCTTTCCAACTGGTACGTACGGCGCAGCAGGAGACGTTTCTGGAAGAGCCAGAACGATGATGATAAGCTGTCAGCCTACAATACCCTTTATCACACACTGGTTACATTATCGAAATTGCTCGCCCCGTTCATACCGTTTATGGCGGAGGAAATGTACCAGAACCTGGTCAGGAGTGTAGATAAAAGTGCGCCCGAAAGCGTTCACCTGACTAAATTCCCTGTAGCCGACCAGGCCTTAATCGACAGCGAAATAATCTCGGATACTGAATTGGCCATGAAGGTTTGCAGCATGGGAAGGGCTGCCAGGTCAAAGAGCGCCGTGAAGGTCAGGCAACCGTTGCCCAAAGTTATCGTTAAGACAAGGTCTTCCCACGAGAGGGAAGCGCTCAAGAAATGGTGCACACAACTGCTTGACGAATTGAATGTTAAAGACATCGACTTCACTTCTGACGACATGGTTGAAGGCAAGGATATGTCCGTGATGGTTGAGGGTGACTACCAGGTAGGCGTGGTCACCAAGTTAACACCCGAGTTGGTCAACGAGGGGCTTGCCAGGGAAATCGTCCGCCGCCTGCAAACGACGAGAAAATCAAAGGGGCTTGAGATAGCCGATCATATAGTGACTTATTACCACGGCGGGGAACAGATAGATAAAGTAATGACCGGGTTTGCCGACTATATCAGGCAGGAAACGCTGTCCACCGACCTGGTGAAGTCTGCTGACAAGTCAATTGTAAGCCGGCCCGGCAATAATGCCCCGCTCTTTGTAGAGACTTTTAAACTATCCGGGTTTGAGGTCACGCTGGGCATTCAAAAGGCCGGTTAATATTTAATCTATCTTCTGAATGTCAGTTTACTGAGGCGGTGGGCTGGTTGTTAATTGCATCGTAGCAGTCAGAGTGGTCTTGCCGCGTACATAAGTTATCGTGACATCTTCCCCGATTTGAGAATTCCTGAGGGCACGTAAAAGCTCAGGTGCGCTGTTTAT
>JAPLHL010000187.1 GCA_026389655.1 Chloroflexota bacterium | reverse complement strand
ACCCCTATCACTTCAACCCCATATTTGGCTAAAATCCCTGCGCTAGCTAATTCCGAGCTTAGATTCAGGCCTGATTGCCCGCCAAGGTTCGGCAGGAGAGCATCGGGGCGTTCCTTTGCTATGATTTTTTCCATCGATTCCACTGTGAGTGGCTCGATATAAGTGATATCAGCCATTCCCGGATCGGTCATAATGGTTGCAGGGTTCGAATTAACCAGCACAATTTTGTAGCCGAGGCCTTTGAGCGCCTTACACGCCTGTGTACCTGAATAATCAAATTCGCAAGCCTGTCCGATAATTATCGGTCCGGAGCCTATGATCATGATTTTTTTAATGTCTTGTCTTCTAGGCAACTTGGACCTCCATCTTTTTATTCCTTTAGCTTAAATATTCGTTCAGCGGTTTAACGTTATATATGCCTTTGCCATGAGTCAGCGCTTTCAATGCTGCTCGTGCAGTATCCAGGGAAGTGAAGCAAGGTACTCTCCGTTCGGCAGCTGTTCGGCGGATGTGGAAACCATCCTGTAATGCAACGCGTCCGCCGGTAATAGTGTTAACAATACCCACTACCGCCCCGCTATTTATCATATCGATAATATTCGGGCTACCCTGGCTGAGCTTTTTTTCTATCGTTGTCACCTTCATTCCGTTGCTCTCAATTAACGAAGCTGTCACCGGTTGACTTCATCTCAGGACCGAGATAGGTGTCAACCCCGGTCAGCTTGGACATCGAGAATACAGGGGCTTTGATACCGACCAGGCCGCGTTTACGATAGAGCCCGGTCGCGTATCCCTGTTCTTTCAAGCTGGTGCCCAGCATAACCTTGGTTGCCAGGCGTACCATCGGAACGCCGGTTACTTTAGAGATAAAGGGTATGGTACGGCTGGCTCGTGGATTTACCTCCAATACATATACTGACGAGGACTCTCCATATTTACCGGCCATGATAACGAATTGTACATTCATCAATCCCTTCACGTTTAGTCCGAGCGCCATTTTCACGGTATAGTCCACCAGGGTATCGACTTCTCTGGTTGTCAGGTTAAGCCCCGGGTACACGGCGATCGAATCTCCGCTATGCACTCCCGCCCTTTCAATATGTTCCATGATTCCTGGCACCAGGACGTCCGTACCATCGCAGATGGCGTCCACTTCCACTTCCTTACCTTCGAAGTATTTGTCAACCAGTACAGGGTGTTTGCTGCCAAGGTCGAGTGCACGGTCCATGTATTTAGACAGTTCTTCATCGTTATTGACGATTTCCATGGCGTGGCCGCCGAGCACGTAGCTCGGTCTCACCAGGACCGGGTAACCGAGTGTATCGGCAGCATTTAAAGCTTCTTTAAGTGAAGTAACACCGGAACCTGGGGGTTGGGGAATACCCAGTCCGTTCAGAAAATCCTCAAACCTGCGGCGGTCTTCGGCCAGGTCAATTGCCTCGGCGCTGGAGCCAATAATAGATGACCCGCTGGAAGAGAGAGGTTCGGCCAGGTTCACTGCAGTCTGACCTCCGAACTGGACGATTGCGGGGCAATTAATATAGCGGTGGTTGAGGAACGATTCATTTTCAATCACGTTCCTGACGCTTTCTTCATCCAGCGCTTCGAAATAGAGCCTATCACTGGTATCGAAATCGGTGGATACTGTCTCCGGGTTTGAGTTAATCATTATGCTTTTGTAACCGGCTTCCTGAAGTGCCCAGGCTGAATGGACGCTGCAATAATCGAATTCAATTCCCTGGCCTATGCGAATTGGCCCGCTGCCTATGACCAGGGCCTTATTACTATCAATGGGTTCTGCTTCGTTTTCTTTTTCGTAGGCGCTGTAGAAATAAGGCGTTTCCGCATCGAACTCCGCTGCACACGTATCAACCATTTTATACACCGGTTTGATCTGTAATTCGTTTCGCTGCTCTCTTACCTGTTCGGGTAAACGGTCGGCCAGAGTGCCGATCTGTACATCGGAAAAACCCAACCTCTTGGATTGCCACAGCAGGTCGCGATTCAACGTCTCTGACAGAAGACGTTTTTCCATATCAACAATATTGGATGCTTTATTTATAAACCATGGATCGATGCCAGTCTGCCCCGATATATAATCGATAGATGCTCCTCTCCTGAGGGCTGCCATGATTGCCCATAGCCTGAGGTCGTTGGCGTGCAGAGGCAAAGAGGAAACATCGCCGTCTTTGCCCCAGTCCTTACCTTCCCATAACAGAGACCTTTTACCAAATTCCAGGGAGCGCACTGCCTTTTGAAGGGCCGCCTCAAAGCAACGGTCTATAGCCATGACTTCACCGGTAGCTTTCATCTGGCTGCCGAGTGTGCGGTCGCCGGTTGTGAACTTATCAAAAGGCCATCGCGGTATTTTAACCACGCAATAATCCAGGGCTGGTTCAAAGGCTGCAAGTGTTTTACCCGTCACCTTATTCGGTATCTCATCGAGTCTCTTCCCAGCGGCTATCTTGGCGGCTACCCTGGCAATCGGATAGCCGGTCGCTTTACTTGCCAGCGCCGAACTGCGGCTGACACGGGGGTTGACCTCTATAATATAATATTCGCTTTGTGTCACATTTAATTGATCGGGGGCCCATGTCCTGGCAACTGTCGGGCTGGGTGTCAGGGCAAACTGAACATTGCATCCACCCTCGATTTTAAGTGCCCGGATGATTTTCAGGCTGGCTGATCTTAGCATCTGGTATTCCTTATCTGTCAGGGTTTGGCTGGGAGCTACCACGATACTGTCACCGGTATGTATACCCATTGGGTCGATATTCTCCATGTTGCAGATCGTAATGCAGTTATCGGCGGCATCACGCATGACCTCGTATTCCAGTTCCTTCCATCCGAAAAGACATCGCTCCACCAGTACCTGGTGAGTCAGGCTTTGGCTGAGTCCATTCATGGCAATGGTTTTAAGCTCTTCCATAGTACGGGCTATGCCGCCGCCAGTGCCGCCAAGTGTGAATGAGGGACGAATGATCAGGGGTAGACCTATTTCTTGTGCAAACCTGACGGCTTCATCGACAGTGCCGGCTGTGATGCTGTCAGGGATAGGCTCTCCTATATCCTGGATCAGTTTCTTGAAGAGAGAGCGTTCCTCTGCTTGTTTAATGCTTTCTAGCGAGGTGCCCAGCATGCGGACATTATATTTATCAAGTACTCCGGCCTCCGCCAACTCAACGGCGAGGTTTAAGCCTGTCTGCCCTCCTAATGTAGGCAGCAGCCCGTCCGGCCGCTCACGTGCAATAATCCTGCTGACGACCTCCACTGTAAGCGGTTCAATATAGACGATGTCGGCAATTCCATGGTCAGTCATAATTGTCGCCGGATTGGAATTCACCAGAACGGTGACAATGCCTTCTTCGCGGAGCGATTTACAGGCTTGTGTACCGGCATAATCGAACTCTGCAGCTTGCCCGATTATTATGGGGCCTGATCCTATAACCAGTACTTTGGAGGGTTTTGGCATTTAACTGTTTTTCCTTTCACCAACGATGTCGAGGAACCTCTCAAAAAGGTATACGTTATCCTGTGGTCCGGGAGAGCCCTCAGAATGATATTGGATAGATATTATCGGCAGTTCTTTATGCCGGAATCCTTCGACGGTATTATCGTTTAAATTTATATGGCTGACCTCCAATCCGTCCCTCAACCCTTCGGAAGCAACCGCGTATCCATGATTCTGAGTTGTAATATAAACCCTGCCGGTTTCAATATCACGGACGGGATGATTACCACCGCGATGCCCGAATTTAAGTTTGAAGGTTTCTGCTCCGAAGGCTTTACCGATCAATTGATGGCCAAGGCAAATACCCATAATCGGCACCTTATCTAAAAGCGCTTTGATGTTTTCGATCAGGTAATCCAGTAAAGCCGGGTCACCCGGTCCTGGGGATAATACGACTCCATCCGGTTTGAGTGACAGGATTTCTCTTGTGGATGCTGTGCACGGCACTACGGTCAATGAACATCCCAGCCGGCTGAGTATACGTGCAATATTGTAGCGTAACCCCATATCTATAATTACGATGTTATAACGATTCTGCTGGTTTGGTTCTCCTGTCCAGGAATAATTACATCACGCCCCTTGAGCGGATATGTCTGGTCAGGCAACGCGTATCGATCCCGCTCAACCCTGGTATATTACTCGATCTGAGATAATCATCCAGGGTCCGGATGTTTTGCCAGTGGCTGGGCGTTGCGCAGTACTCCCTGACGACAAAACCCCTGACTTGTATCTTGCAGGATTCGTTGTCTTCTTTATTGATTCCATAGTTGCCTATCAGTGGATATGTAGGTACAACGATCTGGCCGGCGAAGGAAGGATCAGTTAACATTTCCTGGTAACCGGTCATACTCGTGATGAATACTATTTCCCCTGTGCTGGTAACTGGAGCGCCGAAAGAAACGCCCTCGAAAAATGTCCCGTCCTCCAGTACGAGGATGGCTTTTTTCTGTGTACTCATTAAGAGATCCTGAGTGAGTTATCTTTGTATGCTATCGCGCCACGGTGGATCGTGGCTACCACCATACCCTTAAACTGCTGTCCGCTATAAGGCGTATTCTTGCCCTTGGAGAGCATGTTCTCCGGGTCAAGGGTCCACTCACGGTTGATGTCGAGCAGTACGATATCCGCTCTGCCGGATTGTTTGATGTCGCCCTTGATACCGCTTGCGAAATTGATGATCTTAGCAGGGCGGCAGGTCAGGCATGCTATCAACGTATTCAACTTTATTTTCCCTGAGTGGACAAGTGTCATAAGTGCGCCGAAAGCCGTTTCAAAGCCGGATATACCGAAAGCCGCTAGTTCAAATTCACACAATTTATCTTCACTGGCATGAGGGGCATGGTCCGTGGCAATCGCATCTATCGTGCCGTCGTTAAGTCCGGCCGTCAGCGCATCTATGTCAGCGGCAGTTCTCAGGGGAGGATTCACTTTTGCATTGGTATCATAAGCAAGTGAGACGCCTTTCCCGGTTTTTCCAATGATGATCCTCTCTTCGGTTAACGTGAGATGATGCGGAGTTACATCGGCGGTAACAGCCAGTCCTTTCATTTTGGCAGCTCTGATGAGTTCGACGGACCCCTTTGTGCTGATATGCGTAAGATGCAGCTTTGCGTCCGTCATCTCAACCATTGATATGTCCCTGGAGACAATTGACTCCTCGGCGGCTGCCGGTATGCCGGCCAGGCCGAGCCTTGCCGCCACCCATCCGTCATTCACTTGTCCATCACGCGAGAGGTTGGGGTCTTCGCAATGTTCGATCACAGGAATTCCAATGCTTCCCGCAGTCTCCATCGCCAGTGCCAGTAGCTTTGCGTTGTTGACGGAACTACCATCATCGCTAAATCCAATACAGCCCGCTTCGCACATCTCGGCCATCTCGGATAGCTCTTTGCCTGCGCGGTCCTTCGTAATGCATCCGATTGGCAGAATACTAATATGGGGAGATTCAACTATGGCGATATTCTTTACATAATCTATTGTCGTAGCATTATCCAGGGGCGGGTTTGTATTTGGCATGCAGCAAATGGTCGTGAACCCTCCGCGGGAAGCTGCGGCAGCTCCACTGGCTATAGTCTCTTTGTTTTCGTAACCAGGTTGGCGGAGGTGACAATGCAGGTCGATAAATCCTGGGCATGCAATAAGGCCGGTGGCGTCGATGGTTCTCAAGGCTGGTCCGGTTAAATTAGGGCCGATTTGTTTAATTACCCCGCCCGATATGAGTATGTCGCCTGTTTCATCGATGCTACTGGCAGGATCGATTATCCTGGCATTTATTATAAGCAGGTCATTTGCCGTCACCGGTTTTTACCTCCTGCGATTAAGTAGAGGAGTGCCATGCGCACGGCCACTCCGTACGTAACCTGTTGTTCAATCAGTGAACGGCTGCTGTAAGCGACTTCATGGCTGATTTCTATGCCTTCGTTCATCGGTCCGGGGTGCATAATCAGTACGCCGGGATTAGCTCTTTCTAATCTCTCGCTATTGACCTGGTACTGCCGGATATAAGTTCGTATAGAGGATATTAACCCGCTTTGCTGGCGCTCCTTTTGAAGCCGTAGCGGCATTACTATGTCGGCATGCTCGATGGCTTTATCCAAATTGTGCTCAATAGCGACATGATCAAGGCCACATTCAACGAGCATTTGCTTGAGGCCGTGAGGTATGAGTGTAGGAGGAGCACACAGGATCAGCTTTACACCGAAACCGCGGCTTCCCCAGATATTGGAACGGGCAACCCTGCTATGCATGATATCTCCTACCAGCACAACTTTCTTCCCGCCGAGGTCCTTAAGATGTTTTTTCATAGTGTACAGGTCCAGTAGTCCTTGAGAAGGATGAGCATGGCAGCCGTCGCCTGCATTAATAATGCTGATTTCCAGGTTTTGGGCTGCTATATATGGTGCACCGGAGCATGGGTGCCTCATAATAATTGCGTCTACTTCCAACGCCTGAAGGGTGCGTAAGCTGTCAACCAGGGATTCTCCTTTAGCTACACTACTTTTGGCAGCATCGAGGCTGACAGTATCTGCACCCAGGTATTTGGCTGCCAGCTCGAACGAAGCCCTGGTGCGGGTACTCGGCTCGTAAAACATTGTTGCTATGGTTTTCCCGCGAAGTGTGGGGACTTTTTTTACATCGCGTGACAGTACCTCTACCATAGCATCAGTGATCTCAAAAATCAGATTTATTTCTTCTCGTGAAAAGTCGTCTAAATCAAGTACGTGCTTATGCCGCCACTGGCCGATTGAAACTGCTGGGAGGGTTTCTTGCCCGGCAGTAACTGACTTAAGTTCATTCAGCGCCATTCTTTCCTGCCTCCTTTACCACAATCACTCTATCAACTGCATCGGTCTCGCTCAGGTATACCTTTATTTCCTCTGTGCGGGCCGTGGGTATATTCTTGCCGACAAAATCAGGCCGGATGGGGAGTTCG
>JAPLHL010000490.1 GCA_026389655.1 Chloroflexota bacterium | reverse complement strand
TGCGCAGCCTCTCGCCCTTGCTATATTTTGTAGATGGGCGAGCAGCGCTTCTTCCGCGCCTCGCCCAATCGCGCGGCAACTCAGAAGGAACGAATCAATCTTCGCACGTTCGCCGGCGTATCGCACGATGGCTGCGCCGATGATTCCCAAGTCAGAAATGCGATCGCGCAATTTGAGATAGAATACGTCACTGTCGGGACTGCCAGCGAATTCGCGAATTTCGCCTTCGCCGTAACGCTGTGTAGTCAAGTTAAATTGATTCGTTTTTTGCGTCAGTTGCGAAATGCGTGGAATCATTAGATCATTCGGCACACCGATTTCTGCCACCAGCTCCAACTTGGTTAGGTATTCTTCCAGCGAGGTTGCCGATGACTGCAACTGCTTGCGGCTCGTTTCGTCGCGGTACATCTGATTGCGCTCTCGGTCTTCCGCAGATAGAGTGAGCGAATCAAAGTACGCGCCCACGCTCAACTGCGCCACAAACGCGGATGGATCAGTGGAGAGTTGCACCACTTCTACCTGCGGCAATTGCTCCCGTACTAGGTTGCATTCGAACGCACTGTCGTCCACAAGTACTAGGCTGTCAAGCCCGATGTTTAACTCTTGCGCGATACGCGTGAGGTTTGTCACCTTGTCGTCCCAGTTGATTTGCCATGTCGCACAGTGCGCTTCGCGCAGAATCATATCGGGGTGACTGTGAAATACTTCCAATACATCGGCTTCGTTGTTCTTACTGCACAGTGCAAGGATCACCCCGCGATCGTGCAAGTTGAGAACCTCGCGCTGAATCGCCTGGTAGCAGGAACCTGGGTATGTCGTTCCAATTTGAATGCCCGCTATGCCATCTTCGCCGACAATTCCACCCCATAGCGTATTGTCGCAATCGAGCACCAAGCATTTCCGAGTGCTCCCGCGCAAGGCTCGGATGAACTTAGCGTACTCCTGCCCGACCGGCACAAGCGCCTGACTGCTCAACGGCGCATGCGCCATTTGCCAATGCCGTTCGTCTATGCCGCGCTGGCTACCGATGCGAGCCAGCAGTGCCAGATAATCTACTAAGTACGCATCGCCCCACTGCCGCGCGTAGCGCAACATTTGCAAGTTGAGTCTCAAAATCGTTTGTGTTTGAAATTGCTCCGATTGTGAATCCAAAATGCCCAATGTTGTGTGCATTGGCAGTGGGAAATTGTTGAGCAGGATTGGCGCTTTAGAATGCTGGCGCAGGGCAGTAACATTCGCGGCAAGCGTAGTTAAAACCCTATCTACCTCATCGTTTACCTGCTCAGGTGAGAGCGAGAGAAAACGTGTAACCAGGGTAGGCGCCAACGTCTCCAGCCACTGAGCCATCACCACAAAATCGGGTTGGAACGCATACAATGCACTATCCGGGTCAAGGGCATCGCGAGCAACGGCATCGTAGTCTCCCAGATAGATCACCGGATAGAATCCTGCCAACGCAATCTCCCCTTTGATCACTGGGATCATCGGCTCTATCGTGAAGTTGCGCAGGATAGCCACTCGCAAAGGGGGCAGATGACTGGCTTTCGATGTTACTCCCTCCAGCGCGTTCGCGGTGGCAGTGTAAGCGCTATAGGTGGGCTCATTCGCCAAACGCCTTAACGTTTCATCCAAATCTTGTTTGCTCACTGTTGCTTCATTCCTTCGTCAGAATTGCGAAGTAGTTGATTGTCACCAATTCTTCCTGCCATCTGTCTTCCGGGACATCCTCAGCAGGCAAAGCAACATCTCGGACGATGGATAAGCCAGCATCACGGATCAGAGTTCTGATCTCGTCTGTGGTGTGGAAGTGATATACATGATCAATTGATGGGCAGTTGGCACATGTGGTAAAGAAAATCGTCCCGCCCGGCTGAAGCAATCGGCGTGCCTGCTTCATGATACTTAGCGCATCGTTGACATGCTCAATTACTTCTCCCATGCTGATGAAATCGAAACTCTCACTCTCCAGTGATAGGTCCAAGAAATCGCTATGAATAAAACGGATCCGAGCCGGGTCAATCTGAAAAGCGGTCAGTAGCTCTCGAACCATTTTAATCGAAACCTCGCTGATATCCACCAACGTTGCTTCCAGATGAGGGAAACGTTGTATTGCCTGAACGGTGAATAGCCCGTGCCCTGGCGCTATTTCCAGATAGCGATTGATCGAGATTTGTTGGAGATGATCCCATAGGAAGCAGAGCATCGCATAATGATTAGGCCAGAAGAGGTAGGACAAAAGCAAGCCGACCATGTAGTAACGCATAACAGCCGGCTGGCTATAGACCTCTTCGTGGGCCATATAGGCATTATCCAACCGATAGACGCCGGTCTTGCGAAAGCGGATCTGTTCACGCAAGAAGTCCACGCACATCCGGTTATACGCTTGGGCCGCTTCGACCTGCTCATGATCGCTTTGGAAAAATGAGTGATTCAACCTCCGGCACAGTTCCTCGGCAAATGCCCAATAGCTTGGATCCTGCTGGCTGATGAACGCATTAATTCTTTTGCGTCGCAGAGGATTCTGTGTCGATATCAAATCAACGATCTCCATGAACTCAGGATATGCGTCACGCTCATATGTCATAGCAGTCGTAGCATGCATGCTACAGCATTACCGCCCCGCCGCACACCCGGATGGTCTCCCCTGTGAGATGACGGGCTGCTGAACTCAGAAGGAAGGCGACGACGTTGGCAATATCAACCGGTTCGGCCAGCCGACGCAAAGGGGTTTGCATCCGCGTGAGCATCTTAACTTTGTCCGGTAGGTGCGCAATCATATCTGTCTGTGTCATACCCGGTGCAACAACATTTATCCGGATGCCTTTTGGCCCATATTCAACTGCTAGACAACGCGCCAGCGCTGCCAGCGCCGACTTAGCCACCACATAGCGCATCTGATGCGTAGGCGGCACATTATCTGCGTAAATAGAACCAATGAGCACCAGCGTTCCAGATTGGGCTTCGAGCATCCTAGGCAATGCCACCCTGGCGCAGTTGAAAGCGCCCTTTACTTGGACGTCCAGTTGTTCCTGGATAGACTCCCATTCCAAGTCATCAAATGGCATGGGCACATTG
>JAPLHL010000266.1 GCA_026389655.1 Chloroflexota bacterium | reverse complement strand
AAATACTTTATAGGGTTGGCTCATTATTACCTGTGCACCTGCTTAAAGACACTTCAATATTTTCTTTTCCCACGCCCGCATTTTACGTGCATCTGCATTATCCTCATGGTCGTGCCCAAGCAAATGCAATGTACCATGAACCATAAGCAGATTCAGTTCCTGCTCAACAGTATTATCGTGCGCAGCAGCCTGTTCTACAGTCCTCTCATATGAAATGATAATTTCCCCCAAAGATAATACTTCCCCGGGAGCAACAGGAAAAGCGACCGTATCTGAGACAGGTTGTCTATCTGAAAGCCCAAAAGAAAGCACATCGGTCGGACTATCAATGCCGCGGTATAACTTATTCAGTCTGTGTATTGTCGTATTGTTAGTAATAACACAATCAACCTCGACGGGTCCGGGCACTTTAGCTATCTGAAGCGCCGTTGCAATAACCCTCTTTAAATCGCCTTTCTTATATGGAAAATCCAAGCCCTTTTTTACCTGGATATTCACAATGTATTTTGTCATTTTCATCTTGAATTATAATATCAGAGTGTTATTGGATGTACAATCGCATACATATAAAGTTTGCTTGAAACTACCTTTCCTTCTATGCTATATTGCATGGCGCTAACGAAGCAAACTGATCTATTGGAGGGATCGCATAGTGGTCTAGTGCGGCCGCCTGCTAAGCGGTTGCCTCGGGTAACCGGGGTCAAGGGTTCGAATCCCTTTCCCTCCGCCACCAATCGCTATATCGCTGATATGTGTTCAGATATAGCGATAAATATAATCTCAATTTAGGCTCTTCTACAATACCGCAGATATTATCAAATACACAAATATGAAATATTATTCTTGGACAATCGGTTGCCAAATGAACAGGGCGGAATCGTCCGAAATTGGCAATTACCTGCAGTCCCTGGGCCTTGAGCAAGTGAGAACAGCCCGCGAGGCAGATATGGTAATTCTAAACACCTGCGTTGTAAGGCAAAATGCTGAAGATAAAGTAATCGGCATGCTTGGCTATTTGAAAGGTATAAAAAGAGAGAAGCCCGACATGCGCATTGCCTTGACAGGATGTTTTGTAGATTCGGATATTTCGCAGTTGAACAAGCAATTTCCTCATATCAACTGCTTTTTCAAACCAGGTGACAGAATAAATTTCGAAGACTGGTTGTGCAGTGAAGCTATTGATTCAAGTATTCGTAACCTTGATGTCACTATACATCCGACGGCTTCGGTAAGCGCCTATATCCCGATTATCCAGGGCTGCAATAACTATTGCTCATACTGCATCGTTCCCTACCGACGCGGGCCAGAGCGTAGCCGGCCTCCCTCTGAAATACTTAATCAGGCCGCAGAGCTTGTTACAAACGGCGCCAGGGAGATTGTTCTCCTCGGCCAAAATGTAAATGCATACGGCAAGGACCTGGATCCAATTACCGATTTAGCTGCCCTGCTCTATCAACTTAATGAACTTAGAGGGTTGATCAGGATAAGATTTCTTACAAATCACCCCAAGGATATGAATCACGATCTGATCGAGGCAATGCTTTCACTTAATAAGGTTTGCCATCATATATGCCTTCCACTGCAGGCCGGGGATGATCAAATCCTGAAGTCTATGAACCGGCATTACACACTTGATGATTACAGGTCACTGGTGAACCGGATCAGGGATACGATACCCGATATTGCTTTAAGCACCGATATTATAGTAGGGTTTCCCGGCGAGTCGGAGGCGCAGTATTTCAATACATATAAAGCAATAACTGATATACATTTCGATGTAGTGCATGTTGCCGCCTATTCCCCAAGAAC
>JAPLHL010000495.1 GCA_026389655.1 Chloroflexota bacterium | reverse complement strand
ACAGCGGCGGGAACACTGTGAATCTTGAACTTAATATAGACCGAAGGGTCAACAGTATCATCCTTATAACCCAGCGCAACTTCGTGCGAACTGAGCGAAGTACCGCACCGCGGGCAGTGCGGGGTTACCTTGTACCCCTGGTAGATCAGCCCTTTGTCCCATAGCTGCTTAATGGCCCACCAGCCGGACTCGATATATGTGTTGTCCAGGGTCACGTAAGGATGATCAATGTCCAGCCAGAAACCTATACGCTCCGTAAGCGAGTCCCACTGTTTAAGATATTTAAATACGCTTTCTCTGCAAAGCGCATTGAATTTAGCTATGCCATAGCTTTCGATCTGGGCTTTACCCGTGAAACCAAGCTGTTTCTCGATTTCCAACTCAACCGGCAGTCCATGAGTGTCCCAGCCGGCTTTTCTTGGAACGCAAAAGCCCTTCATGGTCTTATACCTGGGAATAATGTCTTTAAAGACCCGCGATAATACATGGTGGATACCCGGGTTTCCATTGGCGGTGGGAGGGCCTTCGTAAAAAATATATTTAGGAGAAGATTTCCTCTCCTCGATACTCTTCTCAAAAATATGATTATCACGCCAAAGGGCGAGGACTTTCTTCTCAATTTCAGGGAAATTGACTTTGCTGTTAACAGGCTGAAACATGGCTAGCGCTTCCTTGTCTGAATTACTACGCGACGGCCTTCACCTTCACCGGTGCTCTCTGTTTTCACATCCGGATTATCGGCCAGCGTGATATGAATTATGCGCCTTTCATCCGGTGGCATCGGCTCCATGGTAACGGGCCGCCTCCTTTTCGCAACTTGTTCAGCCAAACGGAATGCCAGCTTCTTCAGTGACTCGTAGTGACGCTTCTTATACCAATCAACGTCAACATTAATAGATACCCATTTCTTCAACTTTTCAGCAACAATTAACCGCACCAGGTATTGCAGCGAAGATAAAGCCTGCCCCCTTCGGCCAATCAAGACTCCGAGGTCATCACCTTCAATATTTAATGTCACCGGTTCATTTGGATCGGATGATCTGCTCACATCCACAGTTGCGGCTATTCCCATCAGGCGCAACGTCTCACTCAATACCATCCGGGCAGCTTCTGCCCCGTCTACTGACGATAGCGGCTCCTCTTCATCTTCAAGCAGCTCCACCTTTATCCTGGCATCTTCGGCTCCAACGCCCAGCACACCGGACTTGCCTTTCTTAATGACCGTAATCTCTACCTGGTCCCTGGATACACCGAGCTGCTCAAGCGCCACCCTTGTCGCTTCGTCGACGTTTTTTGCGCTAAACTCCAGTTCTTTCAATTCTATCCCTTCTTTTTCTCAGAGCCCTCTTTGAGAGCTTTGGGATCATCAGTTTTTTGTCCGGCCGGGGCCTTCTGCGGTTGAGGCCTAAACGATGGCATGGTGAAATAACCCCAACCGTGGCCAACGAAATATTGTACTGCGATGCCAATAATATTTGAGACAACCCAGTAAAGAGCCAGGCCGCTCGGGAACGACAATGTGAAAAATGCGAACATCATAGGCATCATCAAGGTTGTCATGCTGGACATCTGCTGCTGCTGCGGGTTTGTAGAAGGCGGTGTGACCATCTTCTGCTGCACACACATTGTCACGCCCACAAGTATAGCCAATATCAATGTAGGATCGGGCTGAGACAAATGGAGGCCAATAAATTCTTCGTTTAACGGGATCGCCTGGCCAACCATGTCCCATGCATAAAGATGCTGTGAAAGCAGCAACAGGTTTTCAGGTGTGGCCGCAAGCGCCTGCATTATCGACTGATAG
>JAPLHL010000067.1 GCA_026389655.1 Chloroflexota bacterium | reverse complement strand
GAGAAGCTCGCCGAATTTTTCCATCAGTTGTTCACGTGTGGACCCTGGTGACTTCTTCAGCCCGTCGCCGATCATTACAACCGTGGTTTGCGGTGGTGGTATAGCTGCAGGTTGAAATGGCTGCAGAGGTGGAGGCATTGTGTATGTGGGATAAGGCATTGGAGGCGGCGGCATAGCCTGATATGGGGATGGATAAGGAATAGGCTGAGGCTTCTTTTCACGTTTTGCCAGCGAGTAAATACCATAAATGATACCGGCGATAACTATTAATGTGAGTGGTATTGTGATGGCTGGTACCGTATAATCGCCTTCCCATTGGACTGTTAACGTCTTCGGAGCGTCCACTGTCTCTGTGCCTGATATGAGTACAGCTTTCTGTTTGCCGCCGAAGAAACCCATGATGCCGGTCATGGCAATTTCGCTCGGGTCTACGCTCCACTGTGCCACGCTGCCGGCTTTTTGCCACCCGCCGCCCTTAACGCTCCCGAATTTAGATACTATATTAAGTTTGTAATATAACTCGTACGTAGCAACAAATGTACCTGCCCCTGTGATGCCGATATTCAATGTCTGGGACCTTATTTTGTCCCCGCCGGGCGATAGCCAGTAGGCGAACCGGTACTGTGAATCGTTATCCTGCGCTATTGAGTCAGGTGCTGTAACAGCAAGCGGCATTCCCTGCCTGTACCATCCTGAACCGGTCAGCGACGTAATACCGGAAGGGTCCGATTTCAATGCAACATCATATTCTGGGAAGTAGTTAAATGTAACCTGTCCGACATCCTGGCTGACAGTTGCTGAACTAGTTTCCGCCCGGTATCTTATGTCCACCCTGCCTGGACTTGCGACAATGTTGTCTACTGACACGGTAGCTATAGAATCAGGGTCAAGTCCTGTTAATTTAGCGGATTCGCCCCCGCGCAAGGTCCCCTTTACTACGTTGCCAATGTAAAGCTTGGTCTGGCCTTCAGCAAGGCCGGATGTTACGGTTACTAAAACGTCATAGGTGCCCTTGTCTACATAAATGCTGAATGATTGTGTTCCAGTGACAGTACCGCTGGTAGCCGTGACTGTAAATGTGTAAGTGCCCGCTGTACCGCGTGCCGGCGTGCCTGATATTATTCCGCCGCTGAATGTGAGCCCTGATGGTAAAGCTCCGCTAGATATTGCGTAGGTAATGGTGGTGCCGGTGCCGCCCGTGGCTACAATGGAGGCAGAATAAGCTGCACCTACCTTGGCTGAAGGCACACTCGTTGTTGAAAAAGTGATTGGTGGTGTGCTTATAACTATTGAATATGTTCCTGTAGTAGTGCCGTACGTGGTATCGATAATCTTTACACTAATATCAAACGTTCCCGCTGCAGTGGGCGTCCCTGATATGTTTCTTCCGGAATATGAGAGACCAGGTACATAGCCAGTAATTGTCCAGGTTGATGCAGGGCAGGTGCCTCCATCACATGTTGCATAAAAAGTGTAACTGTAAGCTACCCCTACATACCCGGTGGGAGGATACCCGGATATTACCGGGGCGTCTGCCTGGACTTTACCGGGAAAAGCAATAGCCAAAAGGAGAGATAGAGCTAGTAAAGCGGTCGGCCATTTAAAAATAATCTTATACACTTGCCTCTCAGATTTCACGTGATGTTCAACCTGCAATAATCAAATATATGATTGTATTATAATAGCAAATTAAAATGTTGTCGATTATTAATTTTTCGTGGTGGCATCGATTTATGCCAGATATATATTTGATTTGTGGACGGGCCGATAATAAAATAGATCGTTTGCGTGAACATAAAATAAACAGGGAAGAGATTTATGCTGGATAACGAAACCCATAGTTCTGATATGGGCTATGAGCTTAATAAGGTACGGGCTGAGCTTGAGATGCGGTCCAGGCTGCTGGACCTGGCAATGGACTGCAAATATGCGATAGACACGGATGGTAATATCGTCTACGCCAACGAGACCAGTTATCGTACGTACGGGTACACTGAAGAGGAATTCCTGGGCAAGAATATCAGGTCGCTCACGACGAAGGAAAATGCAACACTCATCGAAGACCGGATTGCAAGGATGCTGGAAAGGGGAGATGCTGTCTTCGCGTCGGCCCATCAGCGCAAGGACGGGACTGTTATCCCGGTTGAAGTACACGGGCAACTGGTATCTATCGGAGGTAAAGAGTTTATACTTTGCCTGGCCAGGGATATGACCGAGCGTATATTGGCTGAAAAAGTGCTGAAGCGGTCTGAGGAGAGGTTCAGGACAGTCCTTGAGGATATGGATAATGGTTATTTTGAACTCGATCTGCGTGGGTATTATACGTTTGTAAACGATGCAATGTGCAAAATACTAGGATTGAGCCGGGCTGATATAGTAGCAAAACATTTCAGTAATTTTATCGATCCGTCAGATGATAAATTCATCGATAACAGCAGTGCAATTATCTCGGAAGTTGTTGCAAAAGGAGTGACCCGTTCGGGAATGTTCGGGACTATCGTCAAAGGCGATGGCAGCAGAAGGATTATCGGCGTTTCGGTATCTCCCATGAAGGATGCGGCAGGTATTATTACAGGGCTTAGAGGAATTACCAGGGACATTACAGACCGTATCAAAATGGAACAGCAGTTGCTGATTGCCGGTAAGCTTGCCTCTATCGGTGAGCTTGCCGCAGGTGTCGCTCATGAAATTAACAATCCATTAACCGCCATAATGGGTTTTGCTCAGCTTCTGGTCAACGATGATGATGTACCCGGCAATATCAAAGCAGACCTTGAAAAAATATACAGTCAAAGCCAGAGGGCGGCCAGGATCGTGCAGAACCTGCTGACATTTGCTCGCAGTAACACACTTGAAAAGAGTGTAATCGATCTCAATGGACTGATTTTAAAAACACTTGAAATGCGCAGTTATGAACACAATGTGGGCAACACGGAGGTTATTACAGAACTGCAGGAAGGATTACCAGGCATTTCAGCGGATGAGAACCAGATACAGCAAGTAATACTAAATATAATTATCAATGCTGAGCAGTCGATAGCTACGAAGAAAAAGACTGGGACTATAAGAATCGTTACCCGTGCAATCGAAGATAAAATAAAGATATCGATTGCCGATGATGGTCCGGGCATACCAAGGGAAATGCTGGACAGGTTGTTTGATCCGTTTTTTACAACAAAGGATGTTGGACAGGGCACCGGTTTGGGGCTTAGTGTATGCCATGGAATTGTCACTAATCACGGCGGACGGATATATGCTGAAAGTATAGTGGGTGAAGGGGCAACCTTCATTATAGAGCTGCCTGTATCCAAAGAGAGTAGCGGAAAAGTTGTTTCAGCACCCGCAAAATTGCAAAAGGGTATACATTTATCAGTGGTGGGTAAGAAAATCCTTGTAGTTGACGATGAGACGGTAATCCGGGATATCCTTACACGCATACTATCTGAGTGCGGTTACGATGTTGATTCTGCGGCAAGCGGGCTTGAAGGCCTGCAGAAGATTGAAAATTCACAGTATGATGTGTACCTGCTGGATATGAAGATGCCCGGTATTGACGGCAAGGATATGTACGATACCATAGGCGTAAAATATCCGGACCTTGTTGAAAGGGTGATATTTATTACCGGGGATACGATTACAAAATCAACTTTGGACTTTCTTGAAGCAACCGGAAGAGATTATTTTAGCAAGCCGCTCGATTTTACGAAGCTGATAAAGACCGTGGAATCAGCCGTTAACAAGTAATAGCTGTGTGCTGATGCTTGTATTTGATATGGACGTTATTTCATCTTCAGGGATAAACCCGCAGACATGAAATAGACTTCATCAGCGCATTTTGCCAGTTGTTGATTAACCTGTCCGAGCGTATCACGGTAAATCCTTCCGAGTTTATTATCGGGCACAAGTCCGCTGCCCACCTCGTTGGAAACCAGTATATAGTTGCTTTGTCTTTTGGTCATTAACTCGATCAGCGCTTCAATTTCACCGGAGACGGCCTGTCCCGCCTGTACGGAAGAGACATCATCACCAA
>JAPLHL010000220.1 GCA_026389655.1 Chloroflexota bacterium | reverse complement strand
TACAAGGTATGGCAATATTTTTCCATTTAGTTCAGGAACCCCGGAAAAATCAACATTAGCGCAGACAATGGGAAATTTAGCATTCACGATGAAGTCATTAAGATACTGTGGTGTCTTGTCATAGTAATCAAACTCATGGTTTCCCAGGGTCATGGCGTCATAACCCAGCGTGTTCATGAAATCCAGGTCAGCCTGCCCCTTCATCAGGTTAAAATAAGGCGTACCCATGAATACATCACCGCTGTCGAACATGAGTACTCTGTCCGTTCCCACCTCGTCGCGAACTTGTTTCACCAGGGTGGCCCTGCGCGCAACATCCTCCAGATGAGCATGCGTATCGTTTATGTGGAGTATGGTAATTTCGACTGGCTTACCGGGCAAAACTGGCTTTTCCGAGCATACCACACCCTGGCAGGAAGCTATAGAGGCAATGATAATTGCTATTATTATCAGGACTGCGACAGGTCTTCTTTGCATAATTAATTAGTATTTCATCTATCTATGGTGTTGTCTTAGATGTAGATATATGAATTTAACTTCCTTCTCTTCTTTTTTCCCGCATTTAATAACCAATATTTATGCTACAGTTCATTTTAAAATCAAGTTGAGAAAATATGCCGTTATAATAAAATGACTAGGAAAATGGTCTTCCTTGAGCGTCCTTTGTAACAGTACATACATCTACTATACACCATATGCCAACTGCTGTCGGTGCTATAACTGTCCAACAGAGCAACACAGAAATTAATAACTGCGTTACGGCCTTTTTATTATAACCAGCATAGAAATTATGAATACCCAAAATCCCTAGAGTTAGCCCTAATAAAATATAGGCAACTCTGCTTTTAGCCCCAGAAATATTTTGTGCCTGCCCGGATGAAACTTCCGTGTTCATTTATACCCCAATTCTTTGGCCTTCTGCCAGTCAGCTTGGGCTTTGCCGTTGTCACCTTTCTTATTATAGGCATACCCACGGTTGTTATAAGCCATGGCAGACTTAGGGTCTAGCCCTATGGCTTTGGTGTAATCAGCAATGGCCTTGTCGTAGTCACCTTTTTTGTAATATGCAAGCCCACGGTTGTTGTAAAACACGGCAAGCTTCGGGCTTATCTCTATCGCCTGATTATAGTCAGCAATGGCCTGGTCGTAGAGATCTTCACCCATATAGGCATCACCACGTAGCCTGTAAAACCCAGCACCAGCAATCTTTGGGTCAAGTTCTTTCGCCTTAGTAAAGTCAGCAATGGCCTTGTCGTAGTCACCTTTGTCGTAATATGCAAGCCCACGGTTGGCGTAAGGTGTAGCAGGCTTCGGGTTAAGTTCTATCGACTTATTGTAATCAGCAATGGCTTTATCGTATTCCCCCTTGCCATAATACGTATACCCACGGTCATAGTAAGCCATATCGTTCATTGGGTCTAGCGCTATAGCCATGGTGTATTCTTCAATGGCCTGGTCCCATTGCTTCTGCTCATAGTAACTATCACCCTTGACTACATGCTCTTGCGCTGCTTTTACTTGCGCTGGACTTACTTGCGTTGGAGTTACTTGCGTTGGAGTTCCACATCCCAAAGTAAACAGCACGGTCGCTAAGAAGATACAAATCGTTAGTGCAAGCAATCCCGTATTTCTCATAATTCTCCTTACGGGGGATTGTTAGGCATTTTCCATACTTGCCTCTTCCCCAGCCTCAATTCCTGAGTCACATTCTAACGCATTAGCAGGACATATACAACATTCCTATATTGGTTATCACAAAAGGCTGAAAACTCATTCTAAATGCCACTTCTTAATGAGCTCCTGCGGTGGTAACAGGATACCTATAGACCGATACTAGTAATATGGTATTGGAAGGAATAACCAGCACGGATCGTTTCCGCCTCTATCTGGGTTCTTATACTGGACCAGTCAAAGGTATAGCTATACTGTTTTCCGAAAAGATCGGATTGCTCTTTGATGCTTCCTTCCCTGCCCCCCAGTCCTTGCTTAGATGTCCATGTCTTGAACCCGGAGCCCATGCTGACGTCACCACCTGAGGAAAATCCGGACTCGGCCTCTTTTAACATCTCCGTAAAACGGATCTCCTTTTTCACTTCATCCAGGCGGAATTTTGCACTATAGGTGAGCTTTTTCTTGGTCAGCATGACCTTTCGTTCGGCGACGGTGAACTCAATTGAAAAGAGCCCTTTCTTTTCTTTCAGCTCCGCGGGAATTTTATCAGTAATTTTCCTGATCTCATCAATCAACATAATAAATGCCTCCCCCTTATACGAAGATTATAATACGTCTTTAGGGTATATACATTAATCCTGCAAAATAAATTTAAGTTGAGCCAGGAGAACAGCGAAGTGGCTGATCTTAATTTATCATGGATGAACATACATACCGATGATTACTTCATTTGGTAGGTATAATATTTAGACAGTAAACCTTCCATAAATCAGGGTGACACCCAATATAAGAGCCAAGAAAAAAACACGCAATACTGACATGAAGAATCATTAAGATATCAGGTACAGTAAAAAAGTAGTATGGCTGTCAGGCTATTATTACAGGCTCACGCCTTTGATGCATTATATACGAGAAGTTCCTGTTCTACATTGAAATCACTTTTCATTTTACGATCGATGACCGCTCTGACCTTCCAGCGCAGGTTGCTGCGTTTGCAGATAACAGTCGGTGGAGCTTCAGCAGGTATGTCCAGGGAGAATTCAAATGAAGGAGATTCATTCTGGTTGAATGAAGCTTCACCCGAAATCTGAGTCGTTGAAATGACTTCATTAGCTTTGCGAGATCCGGCTTCCTCGACCCGCACCAATTCAACCTTGATACTGCGGAAGCTCAGCTTGTCTTTTATTTGCAGAGTCAACTGCCCTTTCAGAGTACTGCCTATGGATGCAACCTGCGGTGCTTTGAGAGTAAGTGTGACCTCTTTATAAATATTCTCTGCAGGCAAAGCCGGATGATCGCTCACCTGGGGGGACGGGCATACGACATTGAGGGGCTTTTCCTGAGACAGGTTAGCACTTTTGGGCACATCAAGTACCGCCTTTAGTGTCCAGCGAATATTGACCAGCTTCCCGTGGCAGGTGGGTGGAGCATCAGCAGGTAATTGTATCGAGCTACTCCATTTTTGCTCTACACCTGGCAAAAGAGATGGTTGTTCAGCCACTGTTTGGATTATACTGGCAAATTTTTCATCCTTTCGCGCGTCACGCATGTCATCGTCACTAGTCGTCACTGTTACATAATATGTCTCCTCCCCTACTAGTTCCCCACGCACCTCCCGCGGCTTTATTTCCTTTTCGGGGGTGAATCGTATCTCTATAGGGAGCAGCTCGCCCGGCAAGCTATTATCCTTAGCTTGAAGCACCAGTTTCCCTTTAGGTTTAAAAAGTGATCCGAAGACCATTTACTTCCTCCTCTATCTCGTTCCTCTGCAACTGGCCACTAATGCAAATTGCCGGGGCTGAGCGGTCATTGCTTTCTATCTGACTATAACATAGTAAGATTAGTTTATAAAGAAAAGGTCAGTACAATAAGTAGTCTGGCTATCTATCCTGGACGGATTCGAACCAACTACCTTTTCAGGGCAATCTTAGACCCCTGATTTTTATCATGGTTGAACCTACATACCGATGTTTGTTCAATGGTAACTTCTTATTCTCTTTGCCGCCCAGTATTAGATACCCTCTTCCTTGCCCATGATTTTGCCTAACCAAGCTTGCTTTTCAGAACGTACCTAATCGTTATAAGGTTTAATTCTTGTCGCGTTACTTTGTGCCTCGCAATAACATTTATTTTATGCCGCACCTATTTTTATATGTCCCTCAGCCCACCACACCCTTGCCACTCCCCATTTGACAATAGCACATTTGTTCTATTATAATCCCTGTACACCTTTAGAACAAGGGGGTGGCGAGGTGTCCAGGTATATAGATGAGCCGATAACC
>JAPLHL010000098.1 GCA_026389655.1 Chloroflexota bacterium | reverse complement strand
GGATAGATTTGAAAAACGAGCAGAGCAAAAGCATTCCATTCTTAGTAAATGCAAAGATAAGGAAATTAGGGATGCTATCTATAACTGGATAGACAGGAGTGTATATACAATACAGGAGCAACCGGAAACAGATTATATCTATTTTGCGTTTGATATTAGAGACCCAGAGAAAAGGCCAGTTACTATCGTGAGAGAAAAAGTAAATCCAACCTGGATAAAATTATTGTCTTCTGTAATTCTTTCAGATAGCTCGGAGCAAAAATTCCTATCATTGAAGGATACTCAGCAGACTCATATTATACGCAAACTTCGTGTAGAGATGGCACGTTTTGGGATGCCATACGAAGGGATAGGATCGCCGCTTAAAAAGGTTACTATTATGGACGCTATTTCTCTGAATAAACCCTTAGATGAAGTACAGTTAATGCAACGCGCTGCCACTGTACGTATGGGCGTAGCTATACTCCAAGAAGTATTACAGTTAGAGATAAATGATTTGACCGCAAATCAAAACCCGGTCAAAAAGAAGTAGACTTAATCCTATCACCTCATGTTGAATTAAGGTGAGGTGATTAACATGGAAATTGATACCCAACATAAGGAAAAAATACGTAGGGACATCGAGTATACCAAAAAGATATTGTTGCCTAGCTGGAATCTCGATGAATGGGAAAAAAGAGTTTGGGAATCTATTTCTCTCCTTGAATCTTCACAAGGGAATGGAGACAACGCCTTATCTCATCTAATTGAGAGGAAATCAGTTCCAGGCGCTCTATTTCAGAAAGCCTAGTGGGTTGATTGGTTAATGATGTCGCATTACTATAGCAATGTGCTGCAACATTGTGAAATTTGAAACACACATCCCATGCTATGCAAGTATCATTGGTATCCATAACCTACCTCCCCAAACGATGATTACTTAAGTATAGCAGGAACGTCAAGTTTGACAGATTTATTTGACAGGACAACAATTAAAGTATGGGACAACGACCAGTAGTTAAACGAGATATAACCAAAGCGCAGTTCTTTGCGATCTTGGACAAGGCTTCACAGCCTATACCCGATCAATCTGATCTAGCACCGTTAGAAACATCGGACATTCTTCCAGACGGTGATTGTAGCGAAACTGATACTCGTTTAAATAGGACTGAAGATACTTCGGGCTGACCGCGTGGTAGCAACCGTCTATTCCCCTCTTAACTAAGCTCCAGAAGCCCTCAATCGTGTTCGTGTGGCAATTACCTTTGACCCATTCATCCTTTCTATGATTGACGGTTTCGTGCTTGTACCCAAATTTACTAATAGGTATGTATGATTTATATTCGTCAGTATAAACAACAGCTTTTGGGAATACGTGTTTATTGATAAGAGGTATAACAGTATAGCTACTGGTATCAGTCACAACTTTGGTAGTAATTTTGCCTTGCCTTTCAGCGATACCGATAACCGCAGTCTTACCATCTGCCCCACGCCCATGTCTGCCGTCATGATGAACCCCGCCAATATAAGTTTCATCGACTTCGACCTCATTCTTTAAAATACCATCATTTTCATTAAGAAGCGTGCGTATCTGTTTAAACATACGCCATGCTGTCTTATAAGTCATGCCATGCTTGCGCTGTAATGATTTTGCAGAGAATCCAGTCCTGGTAGTTGTCATTTCGTGAATAGCATCGAACCATACTGTAAGGGGTGTAGTACTCTTATGGAATATGGTCCCGGCTAATGGACTGACCTGATGCCCACAGCGATCACATTCATATACCGGGCGGTTCTTTATCTTGTGATGCTTTGTGATCTTCTTACAGTTCATACAAGCAATACCATCAGGATAACGATGGGTCTTTACCCATTCTAAACAAGCATCGTCATTAGGAAAATGCTTCTTTAAATGCTTGGCTGTAAATAATGTCTGTTTTTGTTTCATCGTAATCACCCCTTAATTAGCTACATCATAGCACATCAATTACATGATGTCAAGGGATAGTTGCCGATACCGCTTCTTAATATTTGCTTAACAATACAGTGTTAATTTTAAACATTGTGACAATTAGCTAAATAAATTACGGTCAGATAATATTATTTGTATAAAGGGCATAATTATGACTAACAAAACAATCCTGGTCGTGGATGACGACGCCAAAACCGTTGAACTGGTCAAACTTTACCTCGAACGTGACGGACATAAGGTGCTGACAGCTTATGATGGAGAAGAAGCACTGCGCGTATTCAGGGAGAACCATCCCAGCCTGGTAGTGCTGGATGTCATGTTGCCGGGAATAAATGGTGTAGAAATATGCCGCAGGCTTCGCACAGAATCCGATGTGCCCATAGTCATGTTAACGGCACGCACCCGTGATGAGGACAAATTAACAGGCCTGGATGGGGGCGCAGACGATTACGTGACCAAACCCTTCAGCCCGGGAGAGCTTGCCGCCAGAGTGCGGGCCATTTTCAGGCGGCTCCCGACCGAGCGCGGCCCGGCTGAGATTAAATACGGTGATTTCTTTATGAACCTGCCGAAGCGGGAAGTATGCGTGAAGGACAAGCAATTAACATTGACCGCGGTTGAATTCAAGATATTGGCCGCTTTTCTGAGGGAACCGGGGAGAGTATTCGACCGGGTGGACCTGATCGAAAAAGCCTTCGGCTATGATTTCGAGAGCTTCGACCGGGCCATAGATGTGCATATTTTCAACCTGCGCCGGAAAATAGAGCCGGATCCAAAGCATCCCACCTATATTAAGACAGTCTACGGAGCAGGCTACAAGCTCATCGAGGTCTAATATGAGGCATACCCTCCAATTCCGCCTGTTGCTCGCCTTTACACTGGTCATCCTGCTGACCATCGGGGCGGTTTTCTTTATGATCTGGCAGACCACCACCGGGCAAATCCAGAAATTCGGCGACCGTGTGGAGCACATGGTCATGGGACGTATACAGTACGTGGTCACTGACTACTACATTATCCACCAAAACTGGGACGGCATAGATTATTTGCTTAAGCAGGTTGGAGAGCAATTCAATTACCGCATAATATTGACCGATAACACCGGTAAGATAATTACAGATTCAGCGATAGATTCAAGCTCTGCTTCATCCGCAATACAGCCGGACCTGAATAAATTCATCAGCAGACCTGTGACTTTGCCGCCCAAAGGCCCAGCCAAACCCGATTCCATGGCAGCCGGTCCACCGGACTCCAAGGGCGCACAGGACGAACCATCTTTGTTTGTCATGCCTGGACTGACAGCACCCCAACCGCCAGGCGAACCGTCTCCGTCCCAGGACTCCAATGCCAACGTGATAGGGCGAGTGTATCTTATGCCCTTAACACAGAACGAAATCGGCCTGACTGCGCTGCAGCTGCTCTATAATGAGATAGGCCGCTATTTCATCATCGGCGCCGTGCTGGCTGTAATCGTGGCGCTGGGCGTCACATTTTTTATATCACGGAATATGCTTTTCCCTGTCAGGGCGCTGACAGTGGCAGCCCAGAAATGGGGGAAAGGTGACCTGTCGCAGAGGGTAAAAATTACGGACAAGAGCGAAATAGGTGATATGGCGATAACCTTTAACTCGATGGCCGCCAACCTGGAACGGGACATACAGCTGCGCCGCGACATGAAATACGTGACAGCGTAATGCGTCCCGATGAGAAAACCATCGGCTCAATATATGACGAGACCATGCTGCTCTCCCGGTTGATCGATGATCTCCAGGAGCTAAGCCTGGCCGAAGCAGGTGAGCTAAAACTCTACTGCGAGATAGAAGAGGCGCCTGACCTGATCAACCAGGCAATGTCCGCCGTTCAGGCCAAAGCAGCAGGCAAAGGGCTATCGCTGAACAGGGACGTTCCTGCCGGCCTGCCTGAAGTTTACGTGGATTTCCTGCGCATAAAGCAGGTATTACTCAACTTGATGGAAAACGCTATTGCACATACTCCCAAGGGGGGCGCTATAACAGTGGCCGCCATAGAGAACGGGGACATGATTGAGATGAGCGTGACCGATACAGGTGAGGGCATACCCGCCGACGAGCTGCAGAATATCTTCGAGCGCTTCCACCGCGTTGATAAATCCAGGACAAGAGCTACCGGCGGTACCGGCCTGGGACTGACAATCGCCAGGTCTTTCGTGGAAGCGCACGGCGGTAAAATAACCGCGCAAAGCGAAACAGGCAAAGGCAGCCGCTTCTCCTTCACCATCCCTGTTTCAAAGTAAGTGCTATAATAAATAAGTTTGTGCCAGATACATTAATAATTGCAGATATAAAGCTACGCCCCAAATAAAATATTAATAATTTCTTGATAATCTTTTTTAATTGCAAAAATCATCGAGACGCATAATCGAGTATAAATATGTATAAAATCTTCAAAAATATGGCTCCCTTCCTGTTTGCAGGTATGCTGCTTATTTCGACTGCAAGCTGCACGGCTTCGACTACGGCCAAGAAGAGCGCAGTAGTTTCTACCAGGCAGGTTGCAGTAGTGAGCGGCAATATTTCTACAACCGTCTCGGTGGACGGCAATCTGGTCATGCCCGAAACATCCTCACTGGCGTTCGGCGCATCAGGCAATGTAAAAGACGTACTGGTGCAAGAAGGCGACCGCGTTAAAGCCGGCGCCATCATGGCCACATTGGAAGACACCACGCAGATGCTGGACATTAAATCAGCCAATATCAGCGTGCAGAACGTACTGGCCAACCTGTATGAGAAAGTGCCCCGGCTGCCGCAGTTTCCGGGGAATGTTTGGGAGGCGAACGGAGTAACGGCAACAACTGGACCCACTACTACAACAACATCAGAAACAATATTAACACCTTCAGGTACTACTGGTGTGCCAGCAGCCGGCCATACTGAAGATACAAAATCAACGGGCACTACGCCGACAGCAGATAAGTCTGGCACTATAACTACTACTAAAACCACTACCGAAACTACAACTACAAGCATTATATATACTCCTAATGGGCTGAATATGGACGTGACTCAGGCGGTGACTGTACCTCACCAAGACCCTATTACGCTGATATGGGGAACAACGACAACATCCACGTCGCTTGGGACAATTACAGCAGGTACGGTTCCATTTGAGACACTTATTAATACTACAAAAGCAGACACAACTGTAAGCGTTGAAAAAACTACAGTCACAACTACACTAACCGCCCCCGAAGGCGAGGTTATCACCCCGGTCTACCAAGGCTATTACCCGAACGCCACCTCCTTGAATTCATTCAACTGGGCGCAAAATGAGGTGGTCAACGCCTACTCGTATTTTCTGTCCGAGAACTATACTTCTGCGTCATCCGAAATGTACGTGGCATTAGCAGACCTGGAAGCGACAGCAAAGATAATCGAGGATACGATCGAGAACCCTGAGTCAGGCCTGGGCAACACCGCACCGGCCATAAACGACGAGAACGAGATGTCTTTCCTCATACAGCAGGAAGGATCGTTCGCAGGCTACTACGTGCAGACCCTGCGCAGGCTGGTCAAGGATATCAGGCAGGGAGAGGCGGATATTGCCGCTGCCAGGGACCTGCTCACCCAGAAAAAATACTCTGAGGCCGCCCCTCTGTACGGACCCATGCTCACTACCATGAACGAGCTGGGCAAGTCCATCATCACCAATTATAACGTGATTAAAGTACGCAATGATACGAAAATCTACGGCCAGGATATCTGCCTTTACCTTTACGGGGCAGCCGATGAGAAACTCAATGCCGCGCTGAAAGGGATAGAGACCGGGGGCCTTAACTCGCAGGAACTGGACGATAACCTGCGTATAGCGAAGCATTACATGGAGCTGTGCAACGGCATACTGGGCACGAATGACTACGTGCTCCAGCACGGCCTGTCGCTGAAAGCCGAGCAGCAGTATAAAATCGACCTGGCCAAGTCACTGGTAGACCTGGGCAACAAGAGGGACGACTTCCTTAAGACGGTTATCATGGCCCCGTTCGACGGAATAGTAGTTAGCGTGGGCGTGAAAAATAACGACGTCCTTTCGGCCATGGATTATTCATCGAAAACTATCCAGATTGTAGATACATCACAGATAAAATTCACAGGTACCGTGGACGAGATCGACATCCTGAAAATAAAAACGGGGCAGAAGGCCACGGTCAGCATAGATGCAATATCAGACAAAACCTTCCCCGGCCGGGTGTCTTTCATATCTCCATACGGGGCCACCAGCGGCAGCGTGGTCAAATTCAACATAACAGTTCTGCTTGACCCCACAGATGTTGACCTTAAGGGCGGGCTAACGGCCTCAGCCGACGTTGCAATATCTACTGTTGAAAATGCGCTGATGCTGCCGATTTCGGCTGTAACAACTGCTACCGACGGCTCCTTCGTAACCGTCATGAACAGCACAACAGGCCAGCAGGAGAAAAAGAAAGTCACGACCGGAGTGCAAAACACGCAATATATACAGATAGTAAGCGGATTGAACGAGGGAGACAAGGTAATCGTGGAAGACAAGGCCACCGGCGCCCCTGTAAGAACGACCATGGGAGGGCTAGGCGGAGGCGGAGGCGGAGGCGGCCCGCCCCCAGGCAGGTAATAACATGAAAAAAATATTATTTACTTTACTGATACTTACAATTACTTTGACACCGGCCCTGCTGGGCGGGTGCTCCAGCGCGCAGACTTTAACCCCGGGACAGACGGTCGAGGTAAAACGCGGAGACATCAATATAGTGGTCACCAGCGAAGGTAAGCTCGAAATGCCAAACGAATTCGACCTGAAATTCGGCACCACCGGCCAGGTGGAGCAGATACTGGTCGAGGAAGGCGACATAGTCAAGCGAGGCGCCCTGCTGGCAATGCTGGACAACTCGTCGCAGATAAATGCAATTGAATCAGCTTTATTCAGCATTGAAACGTCCAAGAATAATATTACATTTGTATGCGATACTGACCACCTGCCTTATTACTACCCCGACTTAAGCATTCCGCGCATGATGGAGGAAGCGCAGAAGGACATCGACGCCGCATTGAGCTATTACAATGAAGGGAATTACAAAGAAGCCGGCTACAACCTTATCCAGGCATATTTCGACGTAGAGGTTTGTGAAGACCTTATCTCAACACGTCCCAACGCCGCCGTGCTGGCGGGCGCCAAGACCAACTCCCTTTGGTCGCCCGACATTTTCGCCGGCAGCTCGGAGGCCCTGTCTCCGGATTACGCAGCCATTATAGATTACCTTAAGAATTACCGCGAAACGCTGCTGACCGTAAGCGGCTATATGAAAACGGGAGATTACGCCAAAGCAGGCCCCGCATTCAACACTGCCCGGGGAGAAATGATGGTCGCCGCAGAAAAGGCCAACAGCGCCGTATATCTCAAGGACAGGCAAACGTTCAAGTACCCGGATACCCAGACAAGCGGAGAATTTTTACAGGCTTCCATGCGGTACCTCGAAGACCTGCAGCAATATATAGCCAGTGGAGAGGCCATCCCAATTGAAGCAGCCAAGAGGCTGTATACGGCCAAGCTTAACCTGGCTGTAGGCAGCGACGTGCTGCAAAACCAGACGCTGATTTTCGAGAGCGGCGGCAGCATCGGTTGGAAAACTCTGCAGCAGTATAATCTCAGCCTTCAATCGGCTGAAGTGGCGCTGTATAAAGCCAAGCAGCAGATCATGCAGACAGCTATCATTACTCCTTCGGACGGCACCGTTGTTGCAGTTGACCTGAAAAAATCGTATGTGCTCTCGTCCCAGGACTACTCATCCAGGACGGCCGTCCAGCTGGTCGACACCAATACTATAAGGTTTACCGGCACAGTTGATGAGATCGATATCATGAAGGTCAAACAGGGACAAAAGGCGAGCATAACCATCGACGCCATCTCCGGCAAGGTGCTCACCGGTACAGTCCAGTTCATCTCCCCTTACGGGGCAAAAAGCGGCAATGTCATTAAATTCAATGTGCATATTAAGCTGGACCCGACCGACGCCCCACTCAAGGGCGGCCTGACCTCTACCGCTGAAATCAAGATATCCAGCGCTACCAATGCACTGCTGGTGCCGCTATCGGTAATAATCAGTACACCGGGCGGATCGATGATAACAGTCGTAAAGAGCGACGGCACGACGGAGATGAGAAGAGTAACTATCGGCCTGCAGAATTTTGAATATGCAGAGGTCAAGTCCGGACTGAGCGAAGGTGAGAAAGTGCAGGTAGTCACCACACAGACCCTTGGTACTAAGACCACTACCAGCAGAGGCGGCGCCATGGGCGCGCTAAGGTAACAGGTTACCTCAATAAAATTACTAATATATGGACAACTAAGATGATTGAATTGACTAATGTATCGAAAATATATGACCTGGGCCCAGTGAAAGTGACAGGCCTGGATGACATCTCCTTCAATTGCGAGAAGGGCGAGATGGTATCCATCATGGGCGCTTCAGGATCGGGCAAATCCACCATGATGAACATCGTGGGATGCCTGGACCGTCCGACCGAAGGCGTTTACCGCCTTGACGGGGAAGATGTGGCCAAGCTGGCAGATGACCAGCTGGCGGCAATCAGAAACGAGAAACTCGGGTTCGTTTTCCAGTCCTATAACCTGTTACCAAAGGTCAGCGCCCTGCAGAATGTTGAACTGCCGCTGATCTACGCCGGGGGCAACCACAGGCACCAGAAAGCCATGGAAGCGCTTGAGGCGGTTGGACTCTCCAACAGGGCCATACATAAACCGCAGGAGATGTCCGGCGGTGAAAAGCAGCGCGTGGCGATAGCGCGCGCTTTGATAAACAACCCCAAAGTGATACTGGCGGACGAACCAACAGGAAACCTGGATACAACCACCAGCCACAGCATCATGAGCCTGTTCACCGATCTGAACAAGAAGGGCATTACAATCGTGATAGTCACACATGAAGAAGATATAGCCGCCTATACACATAGAACTATTTACATCAGGGACGGCAAAATCATCGAGGATAAAAAGCGGTGAGTTTCTGGGAAAGCGTTAAAACAGCCTGGCAATCGATATTTGCCAACAAGATGAGGTCGTCGCTCACGATGCTGGGCATGGTGATCGGCGTGTGCGCAGTCGTATTGCTGGTTGCACTGGGACAGGGGTTCCAGACAAGCATGACAGAGACATTCAATAACATGGGGGCCAGCGCACTCTATATATCCAGTTCGTCAGATAAGACAATAACCACGCTGAGGCCACTGACCCTGGACGATGCCGAAGCGCTCAAAGACAAGACGCTCGCGCCGTCGATAAGCGTGGTATCACCCCTGCTTTCAAGCAGGGTAAGCGTCCAGTATGGCAATAATAACTCGAATATAACGGCCTACGGCGCGACACCATCAATAACAAAGATCAGAAATTACCAGATAGACCAGGGCAGGTTTATAACCGACGCCGACCTGACAGCAAGACAGAACGTGGTATTACTGGGTTACCAGTCGGCTACCGACCTGTTCGGCACCGTTGCCCCGGTTGGAAAGAGCATCCGCGTGGCGGGCGCCAAATTCACGGTCGTCGGCACACTAGGGAAGCTCGGCGGGTTCGGGGGAGACAGCTATTTGCTGATGCCGCTGACTACCATGCAGTCCAAGATAACAGGAGGTACCAGCATACAGATGATCGCTGTCAATGCCATCAACTCGGATTCGGTAGATTCAGCCATTGCTGAAGTGACAACGGTGCTGCGGGCACGGCATTTTATCAGGACCGGGGCAGCAGACGATTTCACGATCACTGATATGCGAGAGACGCTGGCAAGCATGCAGGCAACGCTGGCCGGTTTTTCAATATTCATGGGCGCAGTGGGCGCCATCTCGCTGCTGGTGGGCGGTATCGGAATCATGAATATCATGCTGGTCTCGGTAACCGAGCGCACCCGTGAGATCGGCATCCGTAAAGCCATCGGGGCCAAGAGGCGTGACATATTACTGCAATTTTTAATAGAGGCGGCGGCAATCAGCCTGACCGGAGGCATGGTGGGGCTGGGACTGGCGATAGCGGGAGGGTTATTGATGGGTAACATTACCCTGGGGACAACCACAATTAAAGCGGAGATATCCTTGACTATCGTTGTTGTCGCCCTTGGTGTTTCAATCGGAACGGGCCTTATTTCCGGTACGTACCCGGCTTTCCGTGCGGCAAGGCTTGACCCTATAGAATCGCTGAGACACGAGTGATTTAATTCTAAGCTTTAAGAGCTAACCTCTAAACAAGTCCCCCATGTCATTGCGAAGGGCGCAGCCCTGTGGCAATCTGCTGC
>JAPLHL010000382.1 GCA_026389655.1 Chloroflexota bacterium | reverse complement strand
GTTAATAAAATCGTAATTATTAAAGTAATAATAGACTCTCTCAGCGGAAAACAATCAGTCTGAGGGCAACGGGATATAACGATAGGGAATTGATATCCAGCAGCGAATCATTTAGCATGGCTGTCAAGCCATGGGTCCAGGTCGGCGAAGACCTTATCGCGCTCCTTTTCATTGAAAATCTCGTGGTAGAAGCCGTCGTATATCTTGAGTGTCTTGTCTTTTGAGCCCGCCTTGGCAAACAGGGTCTTGCTGCCATCCTGGCTGACCAACTTGTCGTCCGACCCCTGCATGATCAGGATGGGGAGTGTTATGGTGTACATCAGGGGCTCGATCTTGGCCATCGTTGAGAACATCTCCGACCCCAGCCGCGCGGTGATCTTCTTGCGGCAGACAAGCGGGTCTTTGTCATAGGCTTCAACGACCGCTTTGTCCCTGCAGAGATAAGTGGAATCGAGGGCCTGCACTCCCATTCGCGGCGCCAGCACCGATACCACCCTGGCAGCCATGATGGTGCCGCCCGAGACGCTGTCCCCGGCCTTTAAAAAGGGGGCGGAGACGATCAGCCCTGTCAGTTCCTGCTGGTGTTGCAGGGTATAAGCAGTTGCTATCAGGCCTCCCATGCTGTGTCCCAGCAGGAAGATTTTCAGGTTCGGGTTGTCCTTGCGGACCATATCGAAGAATGTCTTTAAATCGTCGAGGTAAACCTGGAATCGGTTGACGTAAATACGCTGTCCCTCAGATTTGCCATGCCCCTGGTGGTCGAGCCCGTAAAGGGCGTAGCCCCTGGGTACGAGATGGTTGATCAGGTTATCATAGCGGGAGATATGTTCGCCCAGCCCGTGCGCCACCACTATCACCGCTTTGGGCTGTCCATCAGGCAGCCAGCACCTCCAGTAAAGAGTGAAATTCCCTGTTCCTTTAAATTGGCCCTCTTTCTGCTGCATATTTCCCTCCCAACTTGAAAAATGGTTACCTGATTAAGATTATACGCCATATCGATGTGCCTGCAATAGGGCCTGTAACAATAATTTATTTCCCATTTGAAGGTAAAACCTCTACAATTTAACAGGTTTTACTGACATGCTTAAAGCTGTTTTATTTGATTTAGACAACACCCTGATCTTCTTCGACGAGATGAAATTCGCCGCGATGTTTTTCCCGGGGGTGGCCGCCCGGTTCGCCGACCTCATACCGCAGGACAAGTTCGCCGAACGGCTGATGGTTGCCACGCTGACGGCACACAAGAATGACGGCTCCATGACCAACCGGGAGCTGTTTGTCAGTGAGTTTATCAAGGGGACCGACCTGACACCCGGACAGGTCTGGCAGCGTTTTGAGCAGTACTATGATGAAGATTTCGATAGCGTAAAAGATACGGTGACCGCCCCGGACAACGCACGCCAGGTGCTCCAGTCCGTCCACGACCGTAACCTCAAGGTGGTGGTCGCCACTAATCCCATCCTCCCGCTCAACGCCCAGTGCAAGCGGCTCTCCTGGGCCGGATTGGATGGCGTATCCCTGGCGCTGGTGACGCATATCGAAAATATGTCCTACTGCAAGCCCCAGCTCGGCTATTACCGCCAGATCTGCGATCTTATCGGCGAGAAGCCCGAAGACTGCCTGATGGTGGGGGACGATCCCGCCAACGATATGGTGGCTGCCAGGATCGGTATGAAGACCTACAAGACGGTGGACAGCCTCAACCACTCGGAGAAACCGCTGGAAATCAGCAAGCAAGTCATCGGCAACAATACCGCGGGAATTCCCCCCGCCGACTTCGAGGGTCCCCTGGCCTGTGTGCCTGAGGCCGTGGACCGTCTATTGTCCTGAGTTTCCATTGCTCGGCCCTTCCTTTTGGTGTATAGTATTTGCTGATTTGCGCGTATGCGCAAAATAATCCGGGTTATTAGGAGGCATGATGGCTGAGGACTATTCAGAGAAAAGTTTCTGGCTGGGAAACTCCGGTTCTTACAGTGAAAACCCTCCTCTTACGACAGACCTGAAGTGCGATGTGGCGGTTGTAGGCGGTGGATTTGCAGGTATTGCGACTGCATATTACCTGAAAAAGGCACAACCGTCCCTGAAAGTTGCGGTACTTGAAGGCTTTGTTATCGGCTACGGGGCATCCGGCCGCAACGCAGGCTTTGCCATGACCACCTTCGGGCTGATGATGTCGATTACCAAAATGCTGTTTGGCCCTGAGAAGACCAGGCAGTCTCACCGTTACATGGAACGTGCCGTCGATCTCGTCGGTGAACTGGTGGCAGAACATAAGCTGGAGTGCGATTACGAGAGGCCGGGCTTTCTCAGGATAGCTACCACGCCGGCCTACAGCAAGCGAATTAAAGATGAAGTAGACCTGGTCAAAGAGCTGGGGCTGGAAGGCGTGAACTGGATCGAAGCGGACGAGGTGAAGAAGAGGGTGCATTCACCTCTGTACCTGGGCGCATGGTGGGAGCCGCGTTGTGCGCTGGTAAATCCGGCCAAACTGGCACGTGAGATGAAGAGGGTGGCTGTCAAGTACGGCGCCGAAGTGTATGAACGGACACCCGTCATCGAGATAAAACGCAGTCCACAGGCATTTACGATAAAGACTCCCAAAGGTACGGTCACCGCTGATAAGATTGCGCTGGCCACCAATGCCTATTCGCTGGCAATACCTGAACTGAAGGCCATGCAGCAGCCTGTATGGACATATATTGTGCTGACTGAACCTCTGTCCAAAGCGCAGCTCGATGAAATGGGCTGGCAGGGCAGGGAAGGTATAGAGGACTACCGCAACCTTGTGCACTATTACCGCCTGACACCCGATAACCGCCTCCTGATGGGCGGGCGTGATGTAATCGTCAAGTACGGCGCCAACATGGATAACGACATGAATCCCAAAGTCTTTGCTCAGCTAGAACGGGATATAGTCGATTTCTACCCCTGCCTCAAGGGGCTTAAGATCACCCACAGGTGGGGAGGTCCCGTCTCCGTTCCCCTGGATATGGTCCCGGCCCTGGGATATCTTGCCGATAAGCGTGCGGTTTATAGCCTGGGCTGTATGGGGCATGGTGTTTCCCTCACTCACTTAAATGGTGAAGTAATGACCGACCTGCTGCTTGAACGCAAGTCGGAATGGACTGAGTGTTTCCCGGTGAACCGCAAGGTGTTCAACTGGCCTCCTGAGCCAATACGTTTTGTTGGTGAGAAAGCCATATTGGGCTATCTTCATGCCGAGGACGCATGGCTTGAACGCAAAGGCCTCGGTCCTGCCAAAAAGTAGATCGTATCGGCTGTGTACCGCCGGGCCGGCGTATGACAGCGGCTTCCTGCTGTGATAAAATCGTTCGGCTATAATAGCCGTTTGCCCGGGGATGAGCGTCCCCGTTCAGCGGCAAAGTGATTTCACAATGCAATATTCGTTGATTGGCTTATTCCTGCTGGTGCTGGTGCTGGTGTTTGCGCACGGCGTAGAGACAGTGCTCGGCTTTGGCGCCTCTATCATCACCATGGCGGTCGGCGTTTACATACTGCCTCTAAGCACCATGATCGCCGTTGTCGCCATGCTCGGCCTGCTGCAGAGTATCTGGCTTGTGACCCGCTGGTTCCGTTATCTTCAATGGCGGGTCCTTTTGATGAAGATACTCCCTGCTGCCGCCGTAGGAATGGCCATCGGCATCTATTACCGGACACAGGTGGCAAGCATCCGTCAACTGGTTATCGTCCTGGGTATCTTCATCATGGCTGTCTCTATCCTGGAAATAATCCTTATCTACAGGACCAGGGCTGCAGGCGGCGCTCTCCCCTGGTATCTGGGGTGGCCGATCCTTTTAGTGGGTGGTATAGTCCACGGTATCTTCGCCCTCGGCAGCCCGCTGGTGGTGTACTACTCCAGCCGCGAGATCAAGGAACCCGGCCAATTCCGGGCCACGATGTCCATGCTGTGGCTGATACTTAACATTGCGTTGGTGGCGAGCCTGTCAACGGTCGGGCAGATCAACCTGGATACGTTGAGCATAACGGGCATAGTGCTGCCCGGATTGATCGCGGGGATTTTCGTGGGGAGCCGCATGAAGTTCCGGCCACTTCCTTTCAAAGTTCTGATCTATATACTCCTTTTTGTTGCAGGCCTGCTTATGTTTGTCCAGCAGCTAATCGCTCAATGACCGTGCTTCCTCATTTTGCTAAAATTAGGTACTTGATCATTAAGTTCGAATATAAATATGAGTAAAGATACCCGCAAGTTAGTCCCTGCCGGCCTCACTTACATAGCCGATAATATAAACGCCAGTGAAAATATCCTGGGTCTCCCACGGAACGCAAAATCGAAATGGGCGCATGGGGTGGAGTTTCACAAAGGCGCATCAACCATATTCTATGCCGGCTGTGGATACCAGTACTCGTCTATGCTTGAGCCGCTTTCCGCCCTCGTGAAAAAAGTAGATAGTCTGTCCATAAATCCTGACCTCCCTGTTATACTGGCTGGCCTGCCCAAGAAGCTGGGAGTGGATGTTGCGGGGCTTTACACCAGGTTCATGTCAAAGGAAGAGGGCAGCGATGCCCCGGTATTGAGGGATGCTGTCAGGGTCCTCACGGCATTGGGTGTTGAACCTGGCTACATGGGAGCGGACGAACCGTGCTGCGGCGCTCCGCTTTATCACATGGGTCTGAGAAATGAGTTCGCCGCTAACGCGGAAAAAGCCTATGCAAAGCTCAAGTCATCCGGTGTCAGGAAAATAATAAGTATTGTTCCATCATGTACTCATGCACTGCGTAACCTGTTCCCGAAAACTGTACCCGGTTTTGATATAGAGGTCAGGCATTTTATAGAAATCGTAGCCGGGAAGATAGAGCACGGGAAGTTTAAATACCCGCAAAAGGCCAAAGTGGTTTACCATGATCCCTGCCAGTTGGGAAGGTATATGGGCCTGATTGAGCAGCCCCGGCACGTTCTCCGGTCAATCCATAACATTGAACTGGTCGAGACCGACTGGACGTCAGGAGAATGGTCGACCTGCTGCGGCGGTGGAGGAGGGTTCGAAGCGGTATTTCCCGATATGAGCCAGACACTGGCGACGAACCGGGTTAAGGAATTGGCCGAAACAGGCGCCGATATCATCGCTACCCATTGCCCGGGTTGCCTGATGCAGCTAAGAAGCGGGTTAAAACAGCTTAAAAAGGGTAATATAGAAGTCGTCGATCTGGCCACTTTGATCGCCAGGTCACTACCGAAATGAACATAAATTAAGAACGATGTCTATTTCTAAAGATTACAGAAAAGAGTTACGAGACGCCGCAGGAAACGAGCGTATCAGGCTGGCTCTCTCGCGTGCCATCAAGAGCTACCGGGAGAATACATATAACGCTCTTAAGAAATTTCCGCATACAATCAAGATGGCTGAAGAAGTCAAGCTGATCAAAGAGCACTCTATCCATCATATGCTGGCGCTGGCAAGACAGGCCGGCCAGAGCATAGAGGAGAATAAGGGCAAGGCCTATATAGCGAAGACGGCTGAGGAAGCGCTGGAAATTATCAGCGGGCTGGTGGGGAAGGGCAAGTTGGTGGTCAAAGCCAAGAGCATGACCGCCGAGGAGATCGGGCTGAGGGAGCACCTCGAAGAGGCAGGTAACGACGTTTATGAAACTGACCTGGGGGAATTTATCATCCAGAAACTCGGTTCGCGTCCCATGCATATCCTGTCCCCAGCTATCCATGTGCCGCGTGAAGACGTAGCGAAGCTGTTTTCGGAGATAACCGGTGGCCGCTGATACAGGTACGCTGTTCCTGATCGAGAATGAAGGCAACATACGCCTGGCTACAAGTGCGCCTCCCGTGCATATTGCACTGGTGGGTATGGAGAAACTGGTACCAACCCTTGATGAAGCTTTCAAGGTAGCCCAGGTCACATGGCGGTATGCTAATTACAGCATACCGTCGTATGTAAGCATGATTTCAGGACCCAGCAAGACCGGAGATATAGAAAAGGTGACTACCTACGGCGCTCACGGCCCCAGGGAGTTCCATGTTATTTTCATGGACGCCGGCCGGACCCATCTCGCCAAGGACCCGGTATTAAGCCAGGCGCTCTACTGCCTGCGCTGCGGCGGTTGCCTCTATGAATGCCCGGTCTTCGGACTTACTGCGGGACATTTTGGAGATAAGTATTTCGCCGGCATAGGCGCAGTCTGGGCTGGCGCCGTTACCAAAAACCTCGAAAAAGCCTCCTCTATGGCTTATACCTGCCTTACCTGCGGCCGGTGCAAGGTAAGGTGCCCCATGAAAATCGATGTCCCCGAAATGATCCTCGCCCTGCGCAAGTCGATCGCAGAACCTTAGCCTACATGTTGCTTTAGCATTTCCTGACTCTTCAGAATATGTTTATCTGAGTACCTCCCGTTGCCTGAAAATTAGCATAAGAATTCGGAAGGGGACATCTTGTGCTTGTTCTGTGGAAATGCTTAGGATAGAATGCACCTGATAGAGTATGTATTATAAAATCAGGATGGACCGCAATCGTGAAATCAAGATGGTTTCTCAATTCCAAGCATCTTCTGTCTACGAGCCATTCATGTCGTTATTAAAGGATGTCTGTGAAAAAAGTATTAAAGCCCATCGTGGTGAATATTCAATGATGGATTTGCAGGCCGAACTATTGGGGAACATTTTAGCGGTAAATGAAAATCGCAAGGAATATATTCGTAATAAAGCGCTATGCCACACTGGACTCGATAGGCTCCTAAATAAAAAGGCACCGCAAGAACGCATTAATCGAGCCCAAGATTCCCTGGATATAATGAACAAAAAGATAGCAATTTCCGATTGGATGATTAAGCAATTGCGTGCGGTAGGTGATGGAATTGCCTGGAGATACTTGAAATATGACAGACCGACCATACGGATGCTCGCTCATCATGAGTATGTACCTGTACCTCAACTGGATAAAGGGCTAATCACTGAGATGAACAGAGCTCAGGAGTTATTTGAGAATAAAAATGACTTTGTTCACAATGCAATAACTAATGTTCTTAGAGTCGGAGATTTAACATTCTATGATGAGAAAGAAGGGGCTCTCAAATTATTAGAAGTCAAATCCAGTGACTACCTGTCGGCGAAGCTCTCTCGTCAGACCAATCATAGAACTTTAATCGAAAAAGGAGTGCTAGAAGGCTGGCTAGAAGTCAAAGGGATTAAAATAAAATCAAGACAAGCTCAAAGACCTTTACTTACCTTTGTTAAAAGCATCGAAAGCGCTATGGACGAAGCGGATGAGAAATTTGCGTCATCGCGTGTATTTGGTGATTATTTTTCCGTGCAGATAATTTCGACAATAAAATGGTTGGAAAAAGATAATGAGTTAGACAAGATGAAAATTGCAGATTCGGTTACTCAACGAGCCTCATCAATATTTGCGAAAAAAGACGATCTTGGTTTACCTCTTTTAAGCAATCTGTTTGCTATAGCTAACTTCATTCCGTCATTGGCACCGTACACGATTTTCCCCGTACCCATCAACCGCCGTATTGACCTTATGGTTGGCAATTATCTTGTTATTTGTCTAATGAATGTCAGCGGTTTGGCACGTTGGCTGGCAAAAAGGGGTTGGGGCACCCAGGTAATCTACAAAGCGAAAAATCGGGGGACAAAACACGAACTCGGTGATATTCCTATGCTAAAAGTATGGCGTCCTTGTGACGGTATCCCTTTTGTAAAAGGCGTGGATGTTCCATTGGACTTACTTGAAATCGCCGCACTGGAATTCTGGATGCCTGAATCCATTGAGGAATCGATTAATACTGTTTTGAGACAGGATGAAAGTGAAATTTCTGGATACCATAATGTGAACTTTCTAAATACCGGAAAGTATGCGTTTGATTGATGTTAAGTGATCAATCGCCCCGGGTTAATTTCCGAATTACCCGATATCAATTCAAAAAGGCTCATCCGCAGTTATCAGATATCAGCATCAATGCTTACAATATATTGGCAATTGTTGGGTCGCCATGTTTCAGCTTTTAACCTCGCCCCTGATACCGATTATCGTTTCTTTGAAGGGGATATCCTTATTGCTTGCCAGGACCGCCTGCATGGCCATCTTGGTCAGGCCGGCACAGCACGGCACTTCCATCCGCAGGACGGTCAGGCTCCTAACATCTGACTGGCGAAGTATATCGGTCAACTTTGCCAGGTGCGCCTCGTAGTTATCGAGCTTGGGGCAGGCAACCAGCAGGGCATGGTCTTTGAGAAAGTCCGGATGAAATCCGCCGTATGAAAAAGCTGTGCAGTCGGCAGCCAGCAGTAAATCGGCTCCCTTCAGGAAAGGCGCCTTGGGCGGCACAAGTGTCAATTGCACGGGCCAGTGGCCAAGCGCTGATGGTTGATAGTCCTTGCGGTCAGGCTCCCTTTGCCCGGACGTATCTTTAAACTGCGACACCGTTGTCGAAGGGCAGCCGCACGGCAGAGTTTCGGTCTTTTCGAATTGACGGACTGCAGCCGACGGGCATCCGCAGGCCGGCTCCGGCCTAGTTGCCGGTTGTTTGGCCAGGTTCAACTTAACGGCTTCTTCATCGAACGGTTCGGCTTCGCGCTCTTCGATGCTTATCGCTCGCTGCGGGCATCCGGGCAGGCAGGCGCCCAGGCTGTCACAGTATTTGTCGGATACCAGCCGGGCTTTACCGTCGATTATCTTCAGCGCCCCTTCAGCGCAAGCGGTCACGCAAATACCGCACCCGTCACATTTGTCCTCATCTATTTTGATTATCTTGCGCTTTATTTTCGTTCCAACATTATCCATTTTAGTCCTCCCCGGCCTGTGTTGCAGGCTTCTTTAGCTTCTGATATGTTTCTGTTCCCAGGCACTGTTCGGCATACTGGCAATAGTCAATGCAAGAGTTGATATTGTTGAAAACGGGTTGCCCGCATGACGGGCAGTCCACCTTCATGTCGATGGAAAAAAGCTCCACATCCCCGCCGCATTTCGGGCACCTCTTAATTTTCAGTGTGGGCGTCCTGATGTCCGCGTTACCAGGGCATTTAAATAACATACCCCGATTTTAATTGGAACGGCGGTCAGGGACTATGATGAATATCACAATTCAATTTCCAAACTTCTGTAAAAGCGAGTAAATGGCGTCGGCTCCAAATTCAAGAGCTTTTATGGGTACCCGCTCGTCAGCGGCATGGAAAAGTTGTTCGAAGTTAATTTCGGGGGGCAGGTTTAGACGGCAGTCCAGTGCCAGCTGGACCTGGCTCGGGATTACATTGTAGTTCTCTCCACCCTTGATGACTGTGACCGCTGCAGTATTATGCAATATGGGATCGAACATGCGCACCTGCGAGCCCAGAGTATCCAGTACCGAGTTTGTCAGCGCCGGAATCAGCATTTGCATGAATGTTTGTTTAAAAGGAGTCGGGAGGCCCTCGGCCGTCGTACGTATCTGCTCTTTGGCGACGGGAGTGATGTGGACCGGGAGGCGGTGTTCCAGGCTTCCCAGAAGACGTGCCACCCTGTGCATGATGCCTCCCCTTGCCGGCCATGCCCCGTGACCGCCCTGGCCTCTGACTGTCGCCGTTATGCCGCAGCCTTGCTTTTCGGCGACCATTATGGGGTAGAAGCGGCGTTTGCCTATATAATTTGTGTAGCCGCCAAATTCGCCAATAGCATATTTAACACCCTTG
>JAPLHL010000024.1 GCA_026389655.1 Chloroflexota bacterium | reverse complement strand
CTAAGAAGTTGCACCCCTGGATAAGGTGCTGCCACTTTAAAGCCGGGCCTGACATCATAACTTTCCCGCCATGACCAGGGGCTTGTTATAGCATCTCCGGTTGCAACTTCCACAACCTTTATTTTCCAATAATAGGAATGGCCGGCCTCAAGCTCAGGAACTGTCCATGAATTTCCTTTACTGTCAGTTACTGTTCCTCCTCCCGGTCGTATATAAAGAGCAGGGTGATCGAGGTCGGGTGGAATATAAGGCTTTCCATAATCGTTGCCAATTTTAGCCACAGTCATATAGAAATCAATGTCTTTTGCAATATATATGTCATATCCCCTGGATAAAGACCTGGGGAGCCACTTCAATTCTATTGGTCCTGCTCTCCCTGTAATTGGATCACAGCTCACTGTGAAGTGGTTGACCGGAGACGTTGGCCTGGGACCTGACCAGAGAAGATCATCAATATAATACCAGACACCGCCATATGGCGGGAAGAATGGTTGCTGATCGATTGCATAGGTAATTGTCGGTTGTTCAAGCTCCAGGCCTCCACATGTCCTCCAACGTGTAGTAGGAGATGAGCCTAATGAAAGCCAACCCCATCCGGCAGCTGCATAATTCCAACGGATATAGGGTGATGACCATGCGTCACAAAAATAGTAACTTCCGTTTCTGCTTATGCAGAGACCGGTAATTGAGTCAGGGTATCCGTATTCTGCGCCACCCCACCACTCCTCCCACCGGTCCGAGCCGGTCGTATAAATACTGTAAGCAAACATGCCGCCGGAATTAATTGCAAGGATATAACCGTCACTTTTGAATCCAGAGCTGGCAACAACCATTGTTTTATCACGAATTGATGGATTCTTTATAATTTCTTTAAAACTGGCACCTCTATCAGTAGAAAAAGCTACATCGTATGTGCCGGTACCTGCACCGCCTACTATAACCACGCCTTTATCGTTGTCCGGCGTCATTCCTGTGTACGCTGTGGTTATACTGTAAGCCGGGTCGATGCCACTGAAGATATTAGATTGTGACATCCAACCTGCGCTGTAGCCAAGTCTCTGCACCTGGCCGTTTGAGCTTAATATATACAAAACCCTGCTGTCCTCGAAAGCTATATCCTGAACCGGCCATGCGGGATGGAGATTGTTCCAGCTATCGCCGCAATTAATTGACCATTTTACCAGGTTAGTACCCGGTGCTGACCAGATCAGCACTTCCCCATCTGGCTTATCACCGGCCAGGCGTATTATCGCTACATCGCTTTGAGTTGCTGTGCAGTTATCACCGGTTGTCATAGAACACAACACCCGTTCCCAGACAGCCCCCAGCGGCTTACTCGTACTGGTCCAAACGCTGTCGAAGCCGCTAAAACCGTTGTTAACATTGATTGACGCCAGGTATATTCTTGAGCAATCGGGCGTCGGGGCGATATCAATCAAAGTGCTGATACATGTATCGATCAAAGACAAAGAATTCCATATTTCACCGTTGTCCTTACTTTGGGAAAAGGCGGATTCGTCAAGAGTTCGGCCAACCAGATATGCGTTTGGCCAAGTTAGAACCCCTGTGAGTATATCGGTACTGGCTGTTCCAGCAAATGCAAGCTTGCCATCAGGCGACCATGCTACACGGGCATTTCCATACGAGGTTCCTGTGCTGGTTCCAGCTCCGCCTGTTGGTGGTTTGATGGCTGGGTACCAGCAAGGGACTGCACACACAAAAGGGGTATCAGTAAACCATGTCATAACCGAGGCTGAACATGCAGTACCGAGCACTTCCCCTGCCAGTAATTTGCCCGAAGAGAAGCTGCCGTAATAAGCGATGCTGGAAATTCTTTTGGAAGAAGTGGCGATCATTAGCTGGCAGCCGATAGAATCATCGAAACGATAGATCCCTGCAGAAGTAGCCGGGCAATCTATGCTAATGAAGTATCTGCGTGTAGTCGCGATTTGGCTGGTATAGCTGTCAGGCAACGAGAGGTCTGCTGATAGTATCTGATTTGCCTTTGGGGAGCTGCCCGCGCCTTTCGTGGTGATCTCAATCGGACCCTGCTGATATATTGCAGCCCAGTCCGTTACGTTTGCCACAATATCATGAACACCGGCAGAAAAATAAGTTCCCAGGCCATTTGAAAAAACTGCTACTAAAGTATTGTCATTCGAATAACCGGGTGAAAACTTTAGAGACATCATATCTCCACTGAGCTCTTGCCTGGACCAGTTTAGCAGCCGGTGATTATTCAATACCCAGATATTGCCGTTTCCGGCGCCTGTTCTTGTGCCGATTGCTACGTCCCGGTAATCTCCTGCCATGGAAGAAATTGTGATTGTACTTATGTTAGTTAAAGCGGGACAGAGAGAGTTGACCCAGGTAGTTCCTCCGTCCTTGGAAAGCCAGACGTTTGACGGTAAGTTACTGCTCGTATTATTTGTTACTACCGCTATAAAATTGATGTCGTCAGGCGCAACAGCGATATACCAGACACGGAAGTTCGCCTGTTCAACACCTGACATTGTATTGAAAAGATATTTCCCTATATCGTCGCTCCAGGAAATTCCGCCATCCAGTGATTTGTATATCGCCTTCCCTCCGGTGCTGCCATCTATCCAGGGGATATCACAAACGTAAAAAGTCCTACCATCTGATCCAATGACCATGCCGTTAACTTCGGACGGGCTTAATATATCGTTCTTGCCGGATACTGATCCCGGCGTACCCATTTGATGCCATTTGAGCTGAAGGTCCTGGGCAGATGTTGTAGCTGGAGATGTCAGCCCGGCAAGCGAAGATATAATTAAAGACATCAATATGATCGAATAGTACCTGAGCGCCTTCATTCTTGTTTCCTAATTCAGTAATTTGAAAAAAATCCCCAACTCCGGAGAGCCAGGGATTTCATAATAAAACACACCCCCAATACTCCGCGGAGGCAATTGATAAACTATTGGGCTGGCGTTCTGGCTTTCACAGCAGGCGGGACTGTGACGGAATTGCACCGTCTTGCTCTCCAATTAAGCTCCCGGTCACCCGGTAGCACCCGGTAGTTTAGATACCTAAAAAGAATTAACCGTCAGGTGATAACATAGTGTCTTACCCCACAATTATTATTTGAGTTCTCTGAATATCTCAGGATGGATCATTTTGGATACCTCTATTAGACCGTCCACTATTCTTGGACCTGGACGTTCAATCAAATTGGCATTGCTGATCTTGTAAATACGGTTATTTTTTACTGCTTCCACCGAATATAGCCTCACCTCGTCTTTGATGCCGTTCAAAACAGCGTCACCACTTGTTCCCATGCCCGAGACGAATATAACCTGTGGATTCTTTGTAATTACAGATTCCAGTGACACAGATCTTGCTTTTTCAAAATCCGCCTCATAAATATTATTTCCGCCGGACTTGTTTATGACGTCGTTAATGAAAGTATTTCTTCCCATTGTCCATATCGGGTCATGCCAGTTGACATACAATACTCTCGGCCGTTGTGCAGGGCTCAAGTTCTGTGTCTTAGATACGATACTGTTTATTTTGGAATTCATCGTATCCAATAAACGCGATGCTGCGCCGGTTTTCCCCGTGATTTTCCCCAGGATTGATATATGATTCAAAATTGAATCCAGTGTGGTTGCTTCAGCTACAAAAACGGTCATTCCCAATCGTACCAATGCAGGAAGGACGGTTTTTTCCTGGATGGATTCTGCCACTACAAGATCTGGTTGAAGGGAAACAAGTCTTTCCAGGTCGGGGGTAGAATAACCGGCCACGCGTGTTTTTGTTTTGGCTGCTTCCGGGTAATCGCAGTAATCAGTGACCCCTATAATTTTATCGTCAAGGCCAAGTGCAAACAGGATCTCGGTATTGCTTGGCGCCAGTGAAACAATCCTTTGCGGTTGCTTATTGATTGTTACTTTTCTACCGAGATCATCAATTACCGTCAGTGGATATTCCGGCAGTACATCAACGTCGCTTGGTCCTGATTTGGATTCCTGCGGCTGTGTAACGGCGGGCGCTTGTGTCGAAGATGCGTTTCCAGGATGTGATGGTGTATCTGTATTCGCTACTGGCATTGTTGTATTTATACATGCAGTTGCCAATGCCAATAATAAAATGACGATCATTAGAAAATAACTATTAATCTTTCGCATCATTCTCTCCCGGCCCGATGACTTGCTGTATATTTGAAGTACACACTATCCCGTATTTGTAAACAAGTAGAATTGTAAAAAAACAAATGGGCTTGATTATTATATATATCCTGGTTTGGAATTGCAATAATATCAGTGGGTTAATGTAGTAATGTGACTGAATTATGATGAGTGCAATGCAAAGCAAGCTTTTGCTCTGTTAAAATTAATAAAGCTCTTAACATTAATATATATAGAGATATTCTTGAAATGTTGAATACTTTGAACTATAAGGAGATGCAGTGAAAGCAGTAATACAGCGGGTGACAGGTGCTTCTGTCACCGTAGATGATAAAGTAATCGGCGAGATCAAAACTGGTCTCGTGGTACTGCTTGGTGTGGCTGAAGGTGACGAAGAAAAGGATGCGGATTACCTGGTAGAGAAGATAGTAAACATGAGAATTTTCAGCGATGCAGAAGGCAAATTTAACCTCTCTGTGCTCGATATAAATGCGGGACTCCTGGTGATCAGTCAGTTTACACTGCTCGCAGATACCAGGAAAGGCCGGCGCCCGAGCTTTACGCTGGCAGCTCCGCCCGTAAAAGCGGAAGCGCTATATATTTATATTATTGGATGTCTTGAACGTTCAGGGCTGAAAGTGCAGACAGGGAGCTTCGGCGCACATATGTTAGTACGGATTTTCAATGACGGCCCTGTTACAATTATGATCGACAGCCGGGATAAATTCTCCACCTGATTAGAGCAACCATTATTAATTGCAACTACTTGCAATTGCATTCATTATCTGTAATAATAATTGCATTATGAGTTGCACACAAGTATTACAGGCAAAAGGTTACCGCGTTACCCCACAGCGCATAATGGTGGTGGATGCGCTGCACAGTGCCAAACGTCATATCAGCGCCGAGGAGATCTTTGAACGTCTCAGGGAAAAATACCCTTACGCCAATATCTCCACGGTCTACCGCACTCTAGAGTTGCTTAAAGAGCTCGGCCTGGCGGCTGAGATCAGCATCGGCGACGGAATCGTCCGCTACCACGCCAAAGAAAACAGCAGGCATCATCATCTCGTATGTACCAAATGCGGGAAAATGATCGACCTTTCAGAGGATGAACTGGTGCCGCTGGAGAAATCCCTCAGCAAGAGCTATGGATTCAAGGCTGACATGCATCACCTGGCAATATTCGGACTGTGTTCCAGCTGCCGGAAATAGATCTTACTCAGTACGCATCAGACTAATATTTAAACTTGGAGTCGTTCTCATGCATATACCTGATGGTTATCTCAGTCCTATTACGGCTGGAACCATGTACGTTGTCTCGACGCCCTTTTGGATAGTTGCAGTGCAACGCGTTCGCAAGGCCCTCACCCGTCGGACCGTTCCTGCGCTCGCCCTGTTTTCGGCTTTTGCATTTATTGTGATGATGTTTAATATTCCATTACCCGGGGGTACGACGGGGCACGCCGTAGGCGGTACGCTTCTGGCTATTGTACTCGGTCCCTGGACGGCGGTGATTGGTGTGTCAGTAGTACTGGCTATCCAGGCCCTGTTATTTGGAGACGGCGGGCTGATAGCTTTCGGCGCCAATTGTTTCAATATGGCCATCGTTTTACCCTGGGTCGGGTATTTCATATATAAAGTCATAAGCGGTAACTCGGACATCGCATCGAAACGCCGTTTAGTGGGGGCGGTTGTAGGGAGCTATATTGCCATTATTGTGGCTGCATTGGTCACTGGAATTGAGCTGGGCATCCAACCTTCCCTGTTTCATACAGCAGACGGCACTCCTCTCTATGCTCCTTACGGTTTGGAGGTAGCTTTACCCACTATGGCGATTGGCCATCTGGCAATTGCTGGTCCCGTGGAAGCTATTGTTACAGGACTGGTATTCTTCTATTTGCAAAAATCACAGTCCAGCCTTCTGGCGAAAACGGAAGAGCCCCGGAAAGAAGGTAAGCTGTGGATTGTCTGGTCGGCAGCTCTGGTCGTGCTGGCGTTCGCCACTCCATTGGGATTGCTGGCGGCAGGGACAGCCTGGGGTGAATGGGGAGCGGGTGAGCTCAAAAACGTGTTGGGATACGTGCCTAAGGGATTGGAGAGCATGGCGGATTTCTGGAAGGCTCCCATACCCGACTATAGCGTTCCCGGGGTAGGAAAAGTTCCGGGATATATTAT
>JAPLHL010000404.1 GCA_026389655.1 Chloroflexota bacterium | reverse complement strand
CGCTATTCAATTGAAATTTCTCCATTTTGTGCCCCGCCTGAATTATATCAAACTTGATCATCGTATAGTTTAATGATTTCATTCGCCAATCCCAGTTCTTCTCGGATTTGCCGTTCAATGGCTATTTGAAACGCGCGCGAGGAGATCAGAATTGCCTCAGTCCGATGCTGCAGGTCAGCCGGAGCGATGATTGGCAACCCATTCAATTGCAGACCCTGGTAATGTGGATTCGAATCGACGAACGCTCGAATGTTGGCTTCTGGCAATCGACTCGTTGCCAGCAATCGCAAGGTATGGGTGCCGACACCCCACACGATGATTGATTGACCGTTTTCGGCAAGCGCATTGATCGCTTGGTGGATACGATCATCTACCGCCTGAGACTCGCGAATATAATCCAACAAGCCGCGCTGGGTTTCGTTATCTCGTTCGGGAATAAAGGATCGCCATTTTTTTTCTTTGCGAAAGATAGCAACTACAACCGGCATGACTGTGCTCACTGTCTGGTTGCGTGGGAACTGTTGGCTGAGCATCTGGAAGAATCCGTAGTGGGTCATAAGGTTTTTCAACGAGATTGCCGAGAAAAAGTTGATGTGCTCGGTACTGAACTGCTGAAATGGAGCATCAGGCCAGCGAGCAAAATCGGTGGCGTCCGGCACTTCGATAAAGAGCAATCCGCCTTCTGCCAGCAATCCACGTATACGCAGCAATGCTTGCTCGACATCTCGAATATGTTCCAGCACTCCACTCAGGATCACACAGTCGAGGGGCAGCTCGGCGGCCATGACCTCTGTGATGTTAGACAGGGAGCCTGTCAACACGCGGATGCCATATAACCTTTGAGCGGCTCGAGCGCACACGGGCGAGGGATCGAGGCCGATGACGTTGTTGTAGCCCTTTTCCTTGAACGAAGCTAATAACCGCCCGGTGGCGCAGCCAATGTCCAGCAGATGAGCATTTGAGCTGGGCAGAAATGGGCTGATTGCCTCACTCATGGCCTGGAAGCGAATTAAATCGTACTCGGTCTCTTGGCCGCCCTGATCTTGATACTCGTATTTCGACATGTCACGGTAGTGCGCATCAAAGTTGGCCTGATCGGGAATGTGATCCGCAAATCCAAAGCCGCAGCTGGCGCACACAACTACATCATACCCCTTCAATAAGCTGCCGCTCGACATTTCAGAGAAGGTTTGTCGAAACAGCAGTATGCTTGCCTCACTACCGCAGATGACGCAGGCGCGCTTGGCATAGCGCTGGTAGAAAAGAGTCTCGCTCATGGTCCTACCGCTTGGTTGGTTTAGCGATCAATCGGCTCACTGGCACAGCATAGAGGACCAAATCCCAAGCTTCCAAGTCATGTGGCCTAAGAAAGTAGCGATACTGATTAGACATTGAGTCTATCAACAAAGGAATGCGCCATAGATGATCCTGACGATGATAGACACTGATAGCAATAACCGGGGTGTCGCGCTCAATAAGCCGTCGGGCTCCGCGGAGTGCCTCCAATTCATAACCTTCGATATCCGCCTTAATATGCGTTGGTCTGAGATCATCCAGCATCTCATCCAGCGTGACGCACTCCACTTCTGATGCTCCATGGCCAATAGTCGATGCTACTGTCCCGCTGGCCTCGAATTGAACCCTTTCCCGGCACGCACCAACAGCATACGGGTAAAGAGTCATTTTGTCTTGGACCAAGCGAGGCAGAGTTGAAACATAATGCTTCAATTGCTGGAAGTTGGCCGGGTCTGGCTCAAATGCGATGTATCTGCCAAAAGCGGTGCCTTGGCGGCACAGGAAACTACGTGCTGTATCGCCGTCAAAAGCACCGCAATCAACAAAAACCTCGTCTGGCAACAACATCACGAGATCATCGGGGAAATAGATCTCATGGATTATAGGTGACGGTAATCCGTCAAAATCAAGCAGGATACGCCATCTTATCTGAGCCAGGTACTCAGATCGCGAGGCCTCATCTTCCCAGAGCGCGAAGACTCTCCGAATATCGTCAGCCTGTTCGCAAACTGTGTGAGGTAGAGTAAAAGCATAGTGAGGCAAAAAGACTTGCGGATACTTCCAGAATAAATAACCAAATGGAACGACTCTTGAGCACTGCAGGTTAAGCAACTGTTGACACCTCTGGGCCATGCGGTCTCCTCCTATGGCTCTCCAGATTGTGACTACAAAAACGGCAGACCGTCCGAATCTCTGGGCCGCCTCTTTGGGGGACAGTACTTGAACACCTTCTACCTCTGTTCCCCACAAAGCTGGGTTATTGTCTGCAAAAGCTAATGGCTCAATACCTACATTGCGTAGACCAGCAAGTGTTTTTCTGCCTAGATTTCCAGTGCCGAAGAGAACAAGTGACTCGCTGAAGGGAGCAGTTAGGTCATCGAACGCGGATTGCTCACGGTTGATTACGGAAGCGATATCTTCATTTAGAAGCCCTTCAAGTTGGGCGTGCAGCGAAAGTTGACTCATCTTTTCACATCCTAAACCCAAAATTTCTCACACTACGCCTGAGGGAACAGTGCCCGTTCGACCATGCCGCAGATTACGTGCCAGACAAAAGCATGGCTCTCTTGGATCCTGGCTGTGTCCATTGAAGGAACAACCAGACAGTAATCGCACCTTGGTCCCATCGTCTCTTGGCCACCAGTCCCTGTGAACCCCACGGTCGTCACCCCCAGTAAACGTGCCGCATCCAAAGCCTTCAGGACGTTGGCCGAACGCCCACTGGTGCTTATGCCAACCAGGATGTCCCCTTTCATCGCCACAGCCTCCACCTGGCGCGAGAAGATATTTTCAAACGACGAGTCGTTGCCAATGCAGGTGAGAATGGACGTATCCGTGGTCAGGGCAATCGCCGGCAAAGCGCGGCGGTCGAGACGGAAGCGATTGATGAATTCGGCAGCGACATGTTGAGCATCTGCTGCGCTGCCGCCGTTGCCACAGAGCATCAGTTTGTTTCCCTGCTGGAAGCATCTGCAGATGCACTCCACTATATCTCCAATTAATGACGCT
>JAPLHL010000271.1 GCA_026389655.1 Chloroflexota bacterium | reverse complement strand
TTTTCTTTCAACTGGAAATCCAACACTATACTATATAAAAGGATTTAAAATATATAGCAGTACAGCAAATACAGCTTGTGCATTTTGTGTTGGTTATAATTCATATATAAGTTTTGGTTTTGTGGATATTGGTGCAGGATTTAGTCAACAAATTAGAGCGCAAGATGGTGGATATATAGCTTGTTTAGGAAATTACACTATATCAGGTGGTGCAGCAGTACATTGTATGGGTGTATTGGGAATTATACGAATACAATCAGTCACTATAACTTTAGTGGGTACTCCTGCATTTTCTGGAAGTTTTATTGATTGCGGATTTCTTTCTGATTTTATAATGAACGCTATAACATTTTCTGGTTCTGCTACTGGTGTACGATATTCAGTAACTGCAAATAGCGTACTTTATACGAATAGTGGCGGTGCAAATTACTTCCCCGGCAGCACTGCGGGGTCAACTGCTACGGGCGGACAATATACATAAGGTGTGTAATGCTTAATTATCTGTCTTTTAACCGTATCATCTACAACCTTAAGGAAGGTATCAGATATCATATTCACCTTATCCTTGAAGGGTCGTACGAAATCGACAGCCAGGAGATCAACCGCTCTTACGTAGTCGGCCAGGATTTAAGCGGCTCAACCGTTACAGCCTCCGCCATCACGTCCGCCGAGGCCGCCCTGGTCGGCGAGCGGTTACAGGTCCAGCATACCCCCGAGGCTAGGACGGCCGCCGTCGCCGGTTATGTGGCCGCCAACGTCCTCGCTAAAGCGAGGCTCGGGAGCAAGAAAGCAGATATTACCATACCCCCGCATTGTGGGGTAGAGCTGTGGGATGTGGTCAATATCTATGACGAATACGGTAACCAGTCCGTTAATTATCGTGTCGCCGGGTATGTTTTCGAGTATTCCGTCCTCGATTCCCACTGGTTTCATCAGATGGACCTATGCGCCCCGTGATGCTAGTTAAGGTCTTTCTTAATTTGCTCGAACTGCTCTTTGGAAATCTCAGATTTGGCATAGCGTGTTTTAACAATTTCCAACGGACTTGCGATCACGCCTGCTGAATCCCTGTGGACCGTTAATCTGCCTATTCCCCAGACTGCAAGCCAAATAAGCCCGCCCCAGAACAGGACGCAAAAAATGCCGGCTAAAACCATCCACCACCACATTCCTCCGAACCAATAACCCATCATTGTAGTTTCTCCTTTATAGATTTATTACTAACTAATTGTAAGAGGGACACATGAAAATAATATGAAAACAGGGTGGGAATAATGTGAATTTTAGACCATCTCACACCTGACCCCCTCCTCAAGAAGAGGGGTTATATTTATTTTCTGAAGGGTTGCAAGCCTGCAAGGGATGTCCAGCGTACCGATCATATTAAGGCGTCCTAGCTATTTCGGGCTAGTCGTAAAGGCAATGTCTAAAATAGTATAATAGCAACCGATGTAGTTGCGATCGATATTAAGGGAAATGCCATAAAACACTACCAGTTGATACGGGGAACCCCTGTAATACCTGTAATAAAGGTTATTATAAAATGAGTGTTTCTGTTGAATTTTGGATACCAATCAGTCCTAATGAAGCTATGGTAAGTCAATTAATGATTCTTGCTGCATCTATCAAGATGCACGGAGGTGAGTTAGCAGCAAGCGCAAGAATCCGGGCTTTGGTCCATCCGGATGGAGATGAGACGCCGTTAAGAAAACAGAAGAAGCAATTAGATGAACTGGGAATCGAAATCGCCTGGGTAGAAAAGAAAGAATTTGAAAAATACGGCTATTGCGCTGCCGGCTTAGGCAGAATGCGAGAAACATTTTCCTCAGATGTGGTTGTATTATTGGATGCAGATACACTCGTGGCAGGAACACTCGACGAAATAATTGAGGCTTGCTCTCAAGAAAATCGTCTGTTTGGATTAATAGCTCATACTCCACCGCCATATTGGCAAACAGATGAACACAGCAGAGAGATATGG
>JAPLHL010000532.1 GCA_026389655.1 Chloroflexota bacterium | reverse complement strand
GTGCAGAAATCCCGGTGGGAGATCTGCCGGGGCGGATACCGGACATTCGGCGGATAGAAATCACCCTTGTCGTCGATACGGTCTATAACGACCCCTACACAGGCGGAAAGAAGCGGATTGTTTACTCAACAACCGTCATTCCGAGAAACCATATTCCTGCCTGATTCCTGCTGAGGAAAAATATGGCAACAACGAAGAAAGTACTATTAGCCGGCGAAAAGGGATTTGCCCTGGTGGCGGCAATCATTGCCTGCCTGATACTTCTGGCCGTCGGCATGCTGGTTATCGGTCTGTCCACGAAAGACCTGCGCTCAAGCTCCTCAACCGTGGGAGGCAATAAGTCCCTTGCCGCCGTGGAGAGCGGAACCCACCGGTTGGTGCAGGATTTCAATCCCGATTCCACAACCTGGACAGCCGCCAACAATTACACCACAAACTGCGCAGCAACGACGCCTGCGTATGTCTGGCGAGCAATCGCTGACGGTGTGGATGCGAACACCCAATACGCCGTCTGCGCCCCGGCGAAGAGCGGCCTGCCCCCCGTAAGAATGGCCGGTTTTGCCCTGGGGGGGGGGGATGAGGGTGGATGGGGGATGATGCGATACAACACAAGGGTGGTTGGTAAAAACGATTCTTACCACTCATCGGTCGGCGTGGATATCGGCATCGGGTATGGTCCCGTGCCGATAAAATGAACAGGTCATCCAGACAGGAGGTCAAGATGATGTCAAGAAAAATGATTATTCTCATCAGCATGGTGATGTGCTTATCAGTATTTACCGGCATATCCCGCGCCACTGACGAAGACCTGTTTATAACGGTGACCACCCCCGATGCCCTGATCGTAATCGATCTTTCGGGGAGTATGGCCCAGAGTCCCTCCGGCGATTCTTCTGATTATTATGCCAAAAATAACTGCACCACCGACTGGCATGATGATGATGCAGATGGCAGGCAAAGATGTCGGAAGATTGATATCGCCAAATACGCCCTCTTTACCCTCCTCAATGACTCTAATACCGACGGTCTCAACCAGATCAATTCGGCCGATCCGTCCAGCCTGGGGATCCGGCTGGGGCTCATGCGTTTTTATGGCTGTGATTCTGCTTCAGAAAGCAATAAGGCTTATAATGACCCGGAAGGGTGCATTAAAATGTCATGGCCGATTACATCCGATGCTCAAACTACGCCCACACCCTATGCCAGTATCTTTTGCAATAATGCAACCTGCAATACGCCGAGCAGAACATCAACTAATACCTGTACGGTAACCAGTCCGGCAAAAGAATGCCTGGTAGGTTATGGCACATCAGGCGGAACTCCCGTGGGTAATTCGTTAAGGGAGGCCAAAAGTTATCTTGATGCCCATAAGGCGCTGGACGATTCCCGGACATGCCGGCAGAAGTCTGTCATCCTCGTCACCGACGGTGCGGATACATACTCCTGTAGTGGAGACGGCAGCTCCACCGGCATAAACCAAAGGAGAGCGCCCGTGTACTATGCAAAGAAGCTGGCGGAAGCAGGATACAAGGTTTACGTCGTCGGCTTCGGCACTACCATGTCTGCTACTGATAAAAGGGTGTTGAACTGGACGGCCTATTTCGGCGGCACAAGAAACCCGAGTGCCACACAATCAGGCGATACCACCAAAGTTACTACCGGCACAAACCCCTGCAATAGCGGCGTTGACCCGGGTTCATGGGCACTCGATGGTTACGCTTTCATGGCCAGCTCTCCGGATGAACTGGCAACAGCACTGAAAAGCGCCATAACATCCATCCAGGAGGCCAACTACTCCTTTTCGTCCCAGGCCTCCGTAGCCGCCGCCCGGGTCCAGCAGGAAAATTTCCTGTATGAGGCATCATTTGAGCCTAAGAATACCGCTGGATCCAATAAAGAACCTTTCTGGACCGGGCATCTGAAAAAATATGAACTGAATTCCGTAGGTGAATTAATAACCCCCGCCTGCTGGGATGCGGGGGCAAAAATGCGGGCTCAAACTTCCAGGAATATGTGGACATATAAAGGAGCATCCGACAAAGCCCTCGTAAGCTTCACAACTGCAAATATTACAGACGCCGATCTGGGTATCAGCACGCCCACAACAGTATGCAACCAAAACGCAGCATGCATTGTCGGTTTTTACCGCGGCGACGCAACTTACAACCTGGAGAACTGGAAGCTGGGAGATATTTTCCATAGCAATCC
>JAPLHL010000051.1 GCA_026389655.1 Chloroflexota bacterium | reverse complement strand
CAGCCACAATATCAGCGCAGCCGGACCTAGCACATCTATCCAGGAAGTCGGCAATAAGGCTTTTGAAGTCACCCCGTCGATTGCCGTCAATCCTTCCTCCGGCTGGGTCGGACGCGTAGTCAATGTATCTGGGCAGGGTTTTGGCAACGGTGAATCAAGCATTGCCGTGCTTTACGATAATACTACTGTAAAATCTGGATTGATTGCCAATAACAACGGGGCATGGCAATCGTCTTTTTCCATACCCTCCTCCTCAAGGGGCGTTCACAAACTGGACGCTCGCGGCAACATGTCATCTCAGGAAGATGTACCTGAAATCTCTTTCAGCGTAGCGCCCGGCATTCATATCGAGCAGGCATCACGTAAGCTCGGGGAAGTCATCCATGTCGATGATACCCTGATCGTCAGCGGCATAGGTTTCCAGGGAAACGAGTCCAATATCGCCGTTATGTTCGATAACTTACCGATTGTCGAAAAAATCATCGCTGACGCCCAGGGATCATGGTCAGCACAGCTTAGCATACCCGCCACCAGTTACGGTGACCACGTCATCGCAGCATCAGGAGACTCTACGAAGTCTAATGATATTACTCCATCCACCATATTCATCACACCTGATTTGATCATCAATCCCGACAGCGGCTCCATCGGTGATAGCATGGTGCTGATAGGGGACGGGTTCAGCTCCAACCAGCCCTTGACCTTCTTTTACGATTTAAAGAAGATCACCACCAGCGCCAGCACTGATTTTAAAGGCAATATCAATACCAGCTTCAAACCGCCTGCCAGCAACGGAGGGGCGCACACACTGACAGTATCTGATGGCGGAGGGGCAACGGGCAGCGTGACACTGACCATAGAATCCACACCGCCCCAGGCCCCGGCACTCCTCTCACCTGAAGCTGACAGAACATACGGTTTATTTGATAGCGCCCCTGTTGTATTTACATGGTCAGCCGTCCAGGATCCCAGCGGGGTCACCTATACCATTGAAATCAGTCAGAAAGAAGATTTCTCAGGCCACCCGATAAGCAGGGACAAGCTTGAAAAGCCCGAGTATAAGCTCCAGGGCAGTGAAAAACCAATGATGGGTAAATTGTACTGGAGGGTCAAAGCCGTCGACCTGGCCGGTAATGCCAGCGATTGGAGCAAGGTACAGTCCATCGAGTTTACCGGCGCCAATTTGATCTGGCCGGCAGCGATCGGCCTTTTGGTTCTTGTGATTATCATTTTAATCGTATGGCGTATCAGGGCCATCAGTAAAAAGGGCGGATGGAAAGCAGATACAGATTCTTGACAAAAAAAGGTACTGGCTATAATATGATTGAAATTCAATATGGATTACTACGTTTAAATATATTAAAAGCGAGGTAAAACAAGAATGAAATTAATGGTTATCGGGCTGGGGCAGTGTGGTTCCCGTGTAGCCGATGAGTTTGCCCACCTCGGGCAGAAAGCCCGCTCGGAACGTGGCACAACCATCATCACGGGTACCTTTGCTGTCAACACGGACCAGACTGACCTGACCGGATTAGCTCATATAGGCTCCGATTATATGCACCGCATATTGATCGGCGGCCGGAAGACATGGGGACATGGCGTGGGCAAGGTCAACGAGATGGGTGCGGAACTGGCAAGGGAAGACGGCGACAAGGTCATTGATGCAGTCAGGACATCACCGCTTTTCTACCAGACACATGCTTTCATGCTCATCGCCGGAACTGCCGGCGGCACAGGATCAGGCGCAATCTCCATCATCGCCCAGATGCTCAAGGAGCGCTATATCGGTAAACCGGTCTATGCGCTTTGCGTACTGCCATTCGAACATGAAGAGGTCGCCGAGTTGAGAAGCGTATACAACACGGCCACCTGTCTTAAATCCATACACTCCGTCGCAGACGGCGTGTTCCTGGCTGATAACCAGCGCTACGTGCGCAAGGATGCCAGCCTGGCAATGAACCTGGCACGAATTAATCGCCAGATAGTTGATCCTTTCTTTGATTTGATGTGCGCAGGTGAGGTAACCCGCTCGAGCTCGGTCGGCGCCAAGACCATGGATGCAGGTGACATCATGCAGTCCATCGATGGTTGGACCGCTATCGGCACAGGCAGGACCGATATCCCGCGCGGCTTCCGCTTCCCGTGGGCACTTGCCAAAACAGGCTTCCGCGAAAAGAGTGGTGAGACACTGCGTGCCATGCAGGCCATGGACGCTGCTGTCAGCGAGCTTTCCATCGGCATCAACCCCGAGGACGCAGGACGCGCCCTTTATCTATTGGCTGCTCCTTCCAAGGAAATGAGCATGGATATAGCCAAGGGCCTGGGTGACTACCTGCGTGAGCTTGCTGAGAACGCAGTTATCCGCGCCGGCGACTTCCCCAGGGAAAGAGGCTCGGTAGACGTCACCATCCTCTTCTCACAACTTGCCTTCGTACAGAAGATCAGGGACTATTACGACAGGGCTTCAGCATTTGCTATGACCCAGAAGGACCGGCTGAAGGAAACTACAGGCCGTCTGCGTGACATGGAAGACGCAGCCAAGGGCCTTCCCAGCCTTATCTAAAACAAATCGTCCGGATACTAAAAAGGGAGCGGCCCGGGGCCGCTCCCTTTTATTATACAACTTGATTTTGGAGGTTAGTGATGAAACAGCCCGGGTTATTTGACATCCAGATAAGCGATATCTCGTCGACGATGCTGCTTACCCTGTACACACACGCAATTGAAAGCCAATCCAAAAATCCTATCATTAACGACCCTAAGGCCGTAGAAATAACTTCGGCACTGAACCACCAGATGGTAAATTCCCCAGACCGGATGTACAGGGAGTTGGGAAATGGCAAATTGGATAAAAAACTGGTCGTCTTTATAGCACTCAGGGCCCAAAAATACGATGACTATTCCAGCGAGTTCCTCAAGCAGTCGCCCACAGGCACGATAGTCAACCTCGGCTGCGGCCTTGATACGCGTTTTTGGCGGATCGATAATGGCAAAACTCAGTTCTACGACCTGGATTTACCGGAGGTCATTTCCATAAAGAAAAATCTGTGTAATGAGACAGACCGTTATCATATGATCGCTTCGTCTGTGCTGGACTATAAATGGATGGAAGATCTAAAGAAGCAAGGCACAGGACCATTTCTGTTTCTCGCGGAAGGTCTATTCATGTACCTCGAGAAGAACGCTGTCAAAAACCTCGTAATCAAGCTGCAATCGGAATTTCCCGGCTCGGAGCTTGCCTGTGAGGTTGTCAATGAATCTGTTGTCAGCGGGCAGTTAAAAGGCGCCCTGAAAATCAAGATGCAGAAACGGCACCATCTCGGACAGGGCGCAGCATTCATTTCAGGCCTCACGAACGGCCACGAAATAGAAAGCTGGTCACCTGGCATCCGGCTTCTCGATGAATGGTCGCATTTCGACACCAATGAAAAGAAGTTAGGCTGGGTTCGCCTATACGGCAAGATACCGGCTATGAGAAGGGTGCAGTGGACCGTGCATTATAAACTCGGCCAGGCTAGGGATGTCAACACGGTAAAATCCTAAGCCCTAAACTCAAGAAGTTGCGCAGGTTAAAAACCTCAAATTCAATACTTTTGGAATTTCCTATGCTGGTATTAATTGGAATTTGGAGCTTGCTTCTTGGAATTTTCAGTCATCGACCTACCGCTTTCCTCGGCCTCAACCTTGAAGCTGCCTCAACACACAAGGCCAGGCTCATTAAGTAGTCATCATGTCCCTCCAGAGGATCAACGAAAAAGTTGATGGTCTGGTTGGGACGGCAGATGCTCCTGGCCCTCTCAAGTTCGAACATGAGTTCCCGGTAATCGTCTGAACCATCGCCTTTATAGAGTTTAAGCCTGCCTGAATTGATAGCGGCCAGCAGGTTGAAACCCAGCGCTGACTTGGATACCTGCGAGAACTTAAACGGAAGGACCCTGCTGCCAAGGCTGCTGCGAAGAAAAGAAGCCACTCCCTCACCGACGCCCGTCGCGTCCACCACTATGCGGCTGCAACCCCAGGCATTTCTCAGCACATCCGCCATCAACATGTAAAGATCAGGATGCTTTTTCCCTACCCAGCAGTAATGCTCAACAATTTCTATATGCGGCTCTTTCACAACGGCATCATCAGGTGGAAAATCAATATTTGCTATAGTGATCACCGTGGCATCCCTACCGCGTACGGTCAACTCCAACTCCTCTGTAATCTCAGCCTCGCCTGCCAGATCGATCCCTGCCACGTATATTTTTCCGTTTGACTCTCTGCCCCTCAACCTGGTGTGATTTCCCTGCAGTTGCCCGATCTGCGACCTGTTTAAAAATCCACCGCCCGTGCGTATCGGCAAAAGAGCATACTGGCTGAGGAAAAGAGGATGGTCGTCGCCCATCCTGGCACGCTCGGCTTCAACGAAAGACAGGTAATTCGGGTTGTGCCTTGCTACCTCTTGCCAGTCGTAGCGGAAATGCCTTTTAAACCCGTCCGCTTTCTCAAGTTCCAAGTTCAATTGTTTGATCTCTTCCAGTAAAGTGGAATCGTCCCAGGTCGTCCCGTAATGTACAGTAGTAGCATTGGTCGATGAAGCCATTGGCCGGAACTCTTTGCTGTACTTCTCCTTGCTCACATCTTGCGATTCATCTATTTCCAGAAGTATATCGGCTGTGTGGCCCACTACCGATGAGGACTCTTCGGCAGATAGAAAAACCTGTCGGGCAGCGCCCAGCCTGACGATATAGCCCATTTCAGTCATCCATATCCCTTCGTAACCAAAATCATCCAGCCTCTGTTTAAGACGAGACATTGATATAACGGTTTGCGGTTTGAAGGTCGGAGAGCACTTAACAGCGCTTCCTCCCGCGGACATGAACATGGTCAGCAGCAGGACCTCGATATGCGCAGAAAGCTCGTTTTTTCCGCCCTGTCGGGCGATTTCTACGGAAAACGTAAGGCCAAGGTTGTTTTCTATACTGCCCAGCACTGCACGTGCTATTTCGCTCTGATAAGGCCGTAAAAGCATAATTAATCCAATATCCTAAATTGCATGAGAAAATCTAAGCTCCAAGCAAACCCAATACACTAAACTCGAATGCTTTGAATTTTGAACTTGGAATTTGGTTGGATTTTAATATTTAGAATTTTCTATTTTTGTTTGGAATCTGGTTTTTAGCATTTGGAATTTATTTTAAAAAAGCCTTCACTCCAAGCGGTATTGCCAGTTCTGTAAATACTTTGGTTATCGCCTCTTTCAAGCATTTCTTCTGCTCTTTTGAAATGGAATAACGGATTTTTACGAGATTGGCAATAGTATTGGCTGTCTTCAAGTGCAACTCATATTTATCCGGTTCTTTTCTGATAATATCGCGAAGTTCCAGCCTCAATACTGCAATTTCCTGGTCCAGGCCCTCTATCCCGCCCGCTTCTTCCAGCATCAATCCGGCAGTCTCAACCAGGGCGGGACCGTAAAATCCCCGTTTTACTGTCTTTTTGTCCTGCTTTCTTACCATCTTTCTTTACTTTGATCAGGCCGTATGCAATGGCATAAGCCGCCGCATCGTACCTTTCCTTCTCCAGGGCGAATTTTAATAACTCAACCATGGCACTTATACTAGTACACTTGTTCGCTTTTATCAATAAGCTGCTGTCGCTCAAACTACAACCAGTCTCGCCACCATATATAATCCTCCAGCCTGGTCTCTGCTTATTTTATCCCAGTAGCTCACTATTTTGGGCCACAAAGCAATTGTTCACGGCTGCCGCGGCCTTTATACTCCAAACAACGGGCCCGGCCCGGGAGAACCGTAAATAATGAATTATATTTCCATATTGCATTTTGCAAGCTTAATAGCTTATATACTGTTATTGTTCTATGTCCTGAGAAAAAGGCCGGGGCAACGTTTAAACCGACTGTGTGCCCTGCTTATTATCTCTATGGCAATCATGAGCTTATCCTAGGGCCTCGTAAATATGAGCGGTCACGAGGCGAACGCCATAGCACTGGTTAACCTCGCTTCGATAGGTTTTTGCGGAGGGCCAATGCTCGCCCTGTGGTTTTACCTG